>JAEZLY010000176.1 GCA_023414985.1 Bacillota bacterium
GAGAACGGATATGCAGGATCTCCGTCCTTATTGGTGGGATGAGCCTTCATCATAGCCTCAAGTGCATCAAGAAGTCCATCTAAATCCTTGATTTCAGGCTCTCCTATCTCCTTATATAAATCCCAACGAAGCAGAGGGCTGGAGTAGATAACATCCTGTGAATAGGAAGTCGGAGAGGTATTGGTCATCTGAGTAGGGATACCATAGGTAGCTCCTGCTGTATTGTCAGGCAGCCCCTTGTTCAACACATCAATCTGCTCTTTATACTGCATCAGATTAGGGCAATTTACAATCTCCTTACTGATGTCCTTAATCAGACCGTTCTTTACACAATCCTGAAAATCTGTACTCTCAAGAAGTACGATATCTCCCAGATTGCCTGAGCTTGCACGGGTCTGATAGATTGCGTCGCCTGCTACCTGCGGTGCAATGATATTGAGTTCGATGTTAAATCTGTCTTTCACAACCTTCTGGAACCATCCGGTCTGCATTCCCTGATAGTTAGCAGCCACGTCGAAAACATCGAACGTCAAGGTATCTGCATAGTTCTTATCGGTTGTTCCGTCTGTAGAAGAAGCTGCCTTCGTAGGCTCAGTCTTCTCTGTGGTTGTCGCGCTGGTTTCCTTCTGTCCGTTTTTGTCAGAGTTACCTGAACATCCGGCAAACATTGTGGCTACCATCGCAGTAACCAATACTACTGCCATAAGTTTTTTTAACTTCATTTCATATCCTCCCTTTCAATAATGAATGTTAAATATAATTAGCAATGAATTTTCTCCATTGTTCATTATCCTTTGACTGCACCGATCATAATTCCTTTTACAAAAAATCTCTGGAAGATCGGGTAGATCAGAATGATCGGTGTTACGACAACAATTGTTACCGTCATTCGGATTGAGGTTGCCGTCTGGGCACTGGCAAGGCTGGCTGCCAGATTCGAAGAGGTTGTACTGTTAACCAGAGCTTTCAGTGAACTCGCCTGATTTAGATACTGATATAAGGTAAATTGCAATGTGTAAAGCTTATTATCAGTTACCAAAAGCAGCGTATCCTGAAAGGCATTCCACTGAGCTACTGCAGCAAAGATTGCAATGGTTGCCAGTATTGGCTTGATGACCGGTATCATAATCCGGAAGAATATCTTTAAGGTCCCTGCTCCGTCAATCTCCGCTGCATCCTGCAGCTCCTTGGGTATGGATTCTACGAAGGTTTTGCAGAGAACAATGTAGAACGGAGATACGATAACCGGGAAGATATATCCCCAGAAGTTATTGGTAAGTCCGAGATTCCTCATCGTTAAATACCATGGTATGATACCGGCATTAAAATACATGGTAGCAACAACGAACCGATACCAGAACTTACGTTTCCACAGGGTTTCTCTGGTGAACATATATCCCAGAAAAGCTGCGATGATCACCGTCAGTGCAGTACCAATCACGGTTCTCTCTACGGATATCATCAATGCGTTAAACAGATCCGGAATTTTCAGTACATTAATATAGTTTGTAAAGTGCAGACCTTTCGGCCAAAATACTACTTTTCCTCTTTCACTCAGATTATTAGCACTGATTGAATTGATAAAAATATAGTAGAACGGATAAGCGCATACAAAAGCAAAAAGAGTATAAACCAGATAGGTAACAGCGCTTAATATTTTATCGCCGATACTTGTTTTCATTTTATGTTTTTGCTTATTTAAGTTCTTCGTACTCATTGCAAATTCCTCCTGACTTTTCAACAATCGGCTTTAGATAAAGCCTTCTCCTCTGACCAGCTTGGAAACACCGTTGGTGACACATAGCAACAGGATACTGACCACGCTCTTGAACATACTGACTGCAGTCGAAAGCGAATAGCCTCCGCCTCCCATAGCCAGATTGTATACATACAGATCCAGGACCTGTATTGTTTCTTTGTTGAACGCATTTTGGAAGACATAAAACTGTTCCATACCATTAGAAAGGAAATTTGCCAGATTTAACATTACTAATACAAAATAAGTTGGTAACAGGCTGGGAAGCGTGATATTCCAGATCACCTGCATTCTGGAAGCGCCGTCCACCTTCGCTGCCTCGTTCATCTGTTCATCGATACCGGCGATAGCGGCAATGTACATAATTGCTGCCCAGCCTGCATTCTTCCATGTGAGCCATAACCACATCTTAAACCAGACATGGCTGGAGGACTGCAGAAACAACTGAGGTTTATCAATTAGGTGTAAATTCATCAATACAGAGTTAACAACACCGGTACTGTTTAAAATGCAATAAGCAATAGAATAAACCAAAACCCAGCTGATAAAATTCGGAAGTGTGGTTACTGTCTGAACAAATTTCCGAAAATGCTTATTTTTAATCTCATTCAAAAACACCGCAAAAACCATAGGAAACCAGGAAAACGCGAGGCTTAGGCCGCTGACGGCGAAGGTATTGATCAGAACCTTGATCAACTGCTTTACCTTCACTGAATTCTCCAACATAGAACGAAACCATTTGAACCCGACAAACTGTTCCATGCTGAGGGGAAACGGAGGTTTATAATCAAAAAATGCATATACCCAACCATACAGCGGATAGTAAGAGAATACAGCAACCAGTACTAAAAACGGCACGATATAAACAAATTCCTTAAGTGATCTTACTTTTCTTCTATTAGTGAAAAAGTTCATATTGAATAACCTCCTTTCATTAAGCCATTTTATTGAGTACCAGTACATTAACCGACAACGGAGGTGCTTTATAGATGAATTTCTTAGCAGCACCCTTCTGTGTCACTTCCTCATCCCGAATATTTAACGGGTTGGTAAAGCTGTTCTCCGCATATTTATCACCGGTCAATCGATAGCATTTGTATTCATCCGACACGTTACAGTCGAGTTTTATCGTAACCTCATCCTCCTGCTCCGCCATATTAACCAGCTTAATGATAACCTCCCGATCCGTATCACTGACTACTGTATGAAGTGCTCTGAAGGAAGGAAGTCCAATCTCATGGATCAGCATTCCGTTCAGGTAAAGTAAAAGCTTCTTTCCGTCCGTCTTATAGCTGAAATGGTTAAACTCATCCATTTTCAGCTTTATCTCCCTTTTTTGATCAAGGAGAATATTCTCCGGCCATTCCTTTTCTTCCACCCAGCTCAAGCCGTTCTTCACCTTCCAGAGAAAAGGCCTGACATTTCCTACATTCCATTCCTTGGGGGGATGGGTCTCATCACTGATATATACCTCCTTAGGAATACGGGAACTGAAGACTCCGAGTACAATTTCTCTGTCCTTCTCTGCCTTAATCTCAATCTCAAAGGTTCCGGAGGTAACCTCCTCCTTACCAAAAATAATAAAGATATCTTCAGGATTGACTCCATACACGCTTCTGCTTTCTTCCCGCTGCTGTCCATCAGGCTCCCTGACTGTCGAAATTCCCTCAGCTTCTTCCACACGTCCCATCAGCTCGTGCGTCACTTCTGCCTTTTCACCATTCCAGACGGCATTACGGTAAATCAAGTCGGCGGCACCATGAAGAGAAGCCATTCCCTTCAGCGGACGATAGAGCCAGTCCGTCTTCTCCGTTATCTCTACAATCTGCTCCCCCCGATGCGATCCAAAAAGCTTCCATACATAATAGCTTGGGATTCCATAGCTTTCCTTGTTATTAAACCGAATTAGATTAGGGAACCAGGCATTGTAACTGACATTTTCCAGAAGCGGTGCATAAGAAACCATGGTAACAATATCCTGATTCTTCTCGATGCCGGTAAAATAAGCGGCTTCTCCCAGTGCACCATAGAACTGGCCTACATAGCCGCGTACCACGGATACCTCACCAAGGAAGATTTCAGGACCTTTTCTGTCATAGCGGTCAAACATATGTGTATTTTCAGCAAAAAACTCCGTTGTATTATAGTAATGTTCATCCACGATATCAACCGGCAGCCCCTGCTTTTCAACATGAGTATTTGCTACAAATCTGATATGAGGATAAAGCTTCTTGATTGCGTGATAGCATTTTATGTAACGTTCCTCATAGGCAGGTCCGAAGTTCTCATTACCGATTTCCAGCATGTTGAGCTTGAACGGCTTCGGATGTCCCATCCTTGCCCGCAGTCCGCCCCATTTTGTATCTTCATCTCCGATTGCATATTCTATGGCATCCAGAGTATCCTGAAGCATATCCTCAAAGTCCTGGCCCTCCATCAGCACTTCCTTCCTGGCTTGACAGGTCATGCCGCAGTTAAAAACATAAAGCGGTTCCATATCCAGGTCTTCACAAAGCTGTAGATATTCATGGAACCCCATGCCGTTATAGGTCCGATAATGCCACATCAAGAGCTGCCCCGGACGTTCCCATACCGGACCTACGGTATTGCGAAAGCGCATTGCCGTAGCCGGGCTGAAGCCCTCCACGATACATCCTCCCGGAAAACGGAAGAATCTCGGGTGCATATCCCTTAATTTCTCCACGATATCTTTTCTCAAACCATGACCAAGATAGGTGTCCTCCGGCATCAGAGAAACAAATCCGAATTTTACTGCTCCGCCCGTCGGGCAACAGATCTCAAACCTGGCCTGTTCGGTATCAAAAGCTGCCTTCATCCCGGTACGATAGATGGAATATTCACCACTGTCCACGGTAATCGCGGCTGAACCACAAGCTTTATCTCCTTCCTTAACCGTCAGCAGAAGGCTGACCGGTGTGTCGGATTTAGCAAATAGATATAACTGATAAGAATCGCCGGCTTTTAGTGCGATACCGTGAAAGCCGATATTATAAACAACTCCGTTTTCCCGGAATTGAACTGCCAACGCAGTCTGTCTATGTATATTTAAGGTATCCGTCGTATCCAGTTCCATCTCCGCCTGGAAGGAATACCAAGCCGGGATTGCTGTAAAGGGAACCTCATTCTGACGGATCCATCTGGTCAAGCCTTCACCGTGATTAAACTCATCACGCCAACCGGTACTTGACACCATCGCGTAACCCTCTTCTTCAGTCCTGCAATCAATGGGTGGGATGGAATCTTCAAAGGTCCTGTTCCTAAGCAGCTCAGGATACAAACCTCCGTCTACTGCTCTGTTAATGTCTTCCAGAAAGATACCATAGAGATTTTTGGTAACAGGGATTATTTTCTCTGCTGTTTTAATATCAATTCTACTCACTCAGTTCCCTCCCTAATTTCTTTTCAATAATTTAGTCAATCGTTTTACCTTGTTATTCTATTATATTCACAATTATACTCAATTGTCAACTAGTTAACTTATGTGGTATTGTGTTTTTATACCATTAATATATCATTATACATATTTTTTTGTGCATAATCAATTATATTGTATCAAAAAATAAATATTTTTATGTTAGTTTATCGTTTTTCCTATTTTGTGAATTTTTCGAATTAAAACAATCTTTCTAACACTTTAAAAATTCAGATGCAGATCAAACCAATCAAAAACCCCCGGAATGACTCTATTTCGAAGTCATTTCGGGGGTTCTATAAATTTGTTTACTTTCATATCATTTTATCTATGTAAAACGTTTTGTCTATTCACTAAATAGTTCTCACCGAATCACGTACAACCATACGACAGGGTATCCTGATAATATTGGAATTAATATCCGCTTCGGTTTCTTCCTCAATGTGTTTTAAGAGGATTTCTGCAGATTTCTTTCCGATTTCGGACAGTCCGATATCATTTGTTGTAAGATGCGGCCTTAGATATTCGGAAATTTCTTTATTATCATAACCCACCACAGAGATATCCTGACAAATCTTAATATCTTGTTCATAAAGATAATCATAGCAGCCTGCAGCCATGGTATCGTTCATGCAGAAAATTGCTGTAACGCCCTCCTTTAGGAGCTTTTCCGTCTCATTGTATCCGGATTGGCGAAACCAATTGCCATATCGGATCCAATCCGGATTAAACAAAATCTGATCCTCAAAAAGGGCCTTCTGATATCCCAGGCTTCGCTTCTGTGTATGAAGATTATCAGCAGTTCCGGCAATGACACCAATCTTTCGATGCCCCATAGATATCAAATATTTTGTCATATCATAACCGCCCTTTTCATCATCAATGACAACAGATGAGAATCTGGGGGATTTGGAAATAGCATAGACCACGATAGCAGGTGTATTAAAGGTATCATCAAAGCAGTTAATCACCCTGCAGTGACCGGCAACATACATAATTCCGTCGACCTTGATTGAGAGTAATTCCTGTATGGAAGGCTGTAGGACTGATTGTAGTTTCTTCTCATCGTTATACCAGGTATCCTGCCATTTATCATAAAGACGCATATTCAGCAGGATCGTACGGTAATTATTATCCTCGCAGTATGCCATTACAGCCTCTACGATCGGGGTCGTACTGAATTCGCTTAAGTCTTCTACAATAATTCCGATCGTTCTGGTCTTCTGCTTTCGCATTCCCTGAGCGAAATAATTTGGCTGATAGCCGGTCTGTTTTACAACCTCCAGCACTCTCTGCCTGGTTTCCTCACTTACCTTAGGCTTCCCGTTCAATATATTTGATATGGTTGATGCTGATACACCGCACATCTGAGCTAGTTCCTTTAAAGTAATCAAATCTTCATACCCCTTTATGCAATAATAGGTTAGTAAAACGTTTTCATTACTATTATTACTACAAAACTTCAATTTTCGCAATATCAAAATTGAATATTTTATGGTCATCTATTGCTAAGTTTATATTTATGAATGTATAAAATACTCTCATTGAATAGAATTCATAAGCTCATAAAAGCTTTCTGAAGTATGCGTCCTATAAAGCTTATCCCATGCAGTCAGGGTGTTCTCAGTAAATACCTCCAATGCATTTAGTATATGTTTACTAAACTCCAGCGGAGCAACCCCGGCTGCAGTTATTAATTTTCCGTCTGTGACCGCCGGTTCTTTGATATAATACTGTTCACCCTGATAATCGGGACACACGAATTTAAGATATTCCAGATCATTACTGGTATGCCTTCTTGAATCTAACAGGCCATTCTGAGCAAGGGCAAAGGTGGCTCCGCAGATTGCAGCGACTAAGATATTCTCCTGTAAGCACTGCCGAGCTATATTGATAATCGGTTCATGCATTGCCTCGAGCCAGGTATCTCCGCCCGGTAAGATTAGTGCATCGGCATTTTGCAGGCAACATTCCTCCGGTGTAATATCGGGTAATATTTTCAGCCCACCCATCGTGGTAACAGGGTTCCTGTCCGTACCTACGGTAACTATTTTGAGCGCAGGCAGCCCTTTCCTAAAGTATCTGCCTGAATTCAGTTCTGCTGTAATATAACCTATCTCCCAATCAGCCATAGTATCGAATACATAAAGATATACTAATCCCTTCATCCCATTATCCTCCTTTAAAGTGGCAAAACTGCCAGTTATTTTATTCTTTATCATTATAAAACAGCTTCACTGACACTTACTGTCAGTGAAGCTGATCTGTCTGATAGTATTCCAATAACTCGGTTAATGCAGCAACAAGCTGTTGCCTACAGCTAAGCGGTTCGATTATTTGAATTGCTTTTCCGTAGGAAAGGAGAAAATACGGAGCATAGGAAAGCATTGCTGACTCGTCAATCAGAAAAACTGCCCGTTTAGAAGTTCTCTCCTTCAGATGTGGACCGAAAAACCAATGGGCACATAAGTCATCCAACGCTTCCGTTCTGCCCATTAGGATGAGCGGTATGAGTTTCTCCTCATCCTTCGGCTTTGGCAGTATAACCTGCTGAAAAAATTCTCCGGTGGAGAAACCCTCCGGTTTTTGAAACCACCGCTCTGTGCTCTCGATCTGCTTTATCCGGTCAACACGAAAGCTGCGGACTTCCTCTCTAAGATGGCAAAATCCTATTACATACCACCTATTGTTCCAGTATAGGATTCCATACGGGTCAATCAATCTTGAAGTAAATTGCTCCTCCTTCTTTGACCGGTATTTGATATCTACCGAATAACACTCCGCTGAAGCTTGCTCCAGCTTCCCCAATACTTCTTTCAATTCATCGGAGAAATCTCTGTTGATCACCTCCAGCCCGTTTATATGTCTATTGAGTAAATCACTCTGCTTCTGATTGGTATATAACTTCAATTTATCGGCAGCTCTGCTTAATGCTTCCTGATCAGGATATCCTGCTCCCTCTGCAAAAGCTACAGCCTGCAGCAGCGCCTTTTGCTCCTCTAAATCAAAAATCAGAGGAGCTTCTATAAACCGATTAAGCAGACTGTATCCGCCCTTATGTCCTGAATCTGACAAAATCGGCACCCCACTGGCACATAAAGAGTCAATATATCGGTAAACGGTACGTATATTCATCTATAATTTTTCAGCGATCTGCTTTGCAGTTATTCTTCGCTCTGATTGAAGCATCCATAGGATTGCCAGCATATTATCGTTTTTTGCCATGTGTCTCACTCCTCGTCGGTATTCCAATTCAGATTAATCTTATCCTAACAAAAATCATGAACAGAGACATTGATTGCCTCTCCTTTATTTAGTAGTATCGGTATTGATTTACCTTGATAGTTAAGTGTCGTATTAATCTTTCCTTCACATTCAATTCTGCATTTTATGAGCTGACCGTTCTCCCATGCGAAGGAGATTGTTCCATTTCCCGGGAGACAAAATCCCTTTCCTTCTCCCCCGGTCCATTCTCCCGGTAAAGCAGGAAGCAGCAGAATTCTATCTTCATCGGCCTGAACAAGCATTTCCGTAATTGCAGAAACCGCGCCCAGGTTCCCGTCTATTTGGAATACCGCTCCACTTCCCATCGGATGATTATCCATAAAATTAGGAAATGTTGAATTCATCCATAATTTCTTCAGATACTCCCAGCCCTTCTCACCTTTTCCCAGACGAGCATAGAAATTGATGATCCAGGCGCAGCTCCAGCCGGTATGTCCTCCGCCATAATGTAAACGCCGTTCCAGGGTCTTATCCGCAGCCTTGGCAAGCTCAGGTGTCTTATCCGTCGTAATCTGATGGGACGGATGCAGGGCATAGAGCTGTGAAATATGACGATGTCCCGGCTCCTCTTCCTCGTAATCCTCACGCCATTCCATGATTTGCCCGTATTTGCCGGCACGAATCGGCGGCAGATGTGTCAATATATTTTCAGACTTTTCCAAAAGGTCTCCGGTCTTACCCAGAACCTTGGATGCTTTTTGGTAAACCTCCAGTAAATCATGCAGTATCTGCATATCCATGGATGGCCCGGCACACACTGCCCCTTTTACACCATCGGGAAGGATATACGTATTTTCCGGGGACACGGAAGGGCAGGTTACATAGTCATTACCATCCTGAACAAGAAAATCCGTAAAGAACAGGACAGCATCCTGCAGAACAGGATACATGTCCTTCAGAAAGGCTGTATCCAGCGTATACAGATAATGCTGCCAGATATGGATGCACAACCAGGCCCCGCCCATCACCCAATAGCTCGCCGGGATATAAATATCCTGAGGAGCACAATCCCCCCAGAGATCCGTATTATGATGAGCAACAAATCCCCGGCAGCCGTACATCGTCTCGGCAACCTTTTGACCCTTCTCATGCATCCGTTTCAGCAGATCGAACAGAGGCAGATGGCATTGTGACAATCCACTGATTTCAGCCGGCCAGTAGTTCATTTCCGTATTAATATTAATGGTATACTTCGAATCCCAGCAGGGCTGCATGCTATCATTCCAGATTCCCTGCAGGTTAGCCGGCTGGCTGCCGGATCTGCTGGAAGAGATCAGGAGATAACGTCCGTATTGAAAATATAATTCAGCCATCCTTCGCTGCAGCATGACGTTATCCGCATTGGTTTCTTTCTTTATTGCTGATAGAAGGAGTTCACCATCCGTCTCGAGGGAATCGCTCAGCTTTAAACTCACGTCTCCGGCAAGCTTCTGATAATCCCTGACATGCCTCTGATAAAGTTCAGCATAACCTTTTTGTGCTGCCTGTTTCAGCCGGTTTACGGCAGCGACCTCCGGCGTTTCCTTGTGGTAGAAAGAGGTTTCGATTGCAAGATAGACTATGACCTCTCGGGCGTTTTTGACTGACAGATGCTCCCCTGTGATTTCCATCAACCCACCTGTAATTTCAGCCTTGGCTGCAATAAAAAAAGAGGAACCCGCTTTCCCCAAATCCCCATCCAGAAAAATCATATCCTCTCCCATCCTGCCGCTGTGCTCATAAAATCGGGATCGCTCTAAACGCATGGTAAAGGTGATATCATCATCTTGGGAAGTAACCTTCATTACAATAATCTGATCTTCGTAGGAAGCAAAGAACTCCCTGGCCTGTGCCGTATGCTCACCTTCCAGTTCAATTCTTACAATTCCCTGATCCAAATCGAGCAGACGCTGATATCTGTTTATTTCCTCCCGATACTTCCAGCGAAGCAACAGATCGCCGGCTGTCTGATAAGGATGCTGGCTCTGCGGAACTCCTGACAAGGACAGCTCCATCAGCTCCTGGGCCTCCGGTATACGGCCTTCAAAGATCAGACTACGGATTTGATCAAGATTTTTCCGTGCCTCCGGGTTGACCCTGTTACGAAAGCCTCCATACCACATACTGTCTTCATTCAACTGTAATCGATCCTCACCGATCCTGCCGAAAACCATTCCTCCAAGTCTTCCGTTTCCGATCGGAAATGCTTCCTCCCATAAATCTGCCGGTCTGTTAAATTTGATCTGATTCATCGTCTCTTCTTTTCCTCCAGTCATCCGAAGTACCTGTTCTGTCCCTGATTATTTTATAAACTAATTTGCTTTGATTATAATAAAAATGGTGCTGCTAATGCAACACCATTTTGGAATTTATTATTCATAACGTTTGAAAAGCACACTGTTCTCCTTCGCTATATGAAGGAAAATGTCATCTGCCAGCTCATGAAGCTTTGAATATACAGCTCTCATGGTAGGGCATGCATAGGACGGAGGAGTGAAATCATTGGTCTCCTTGATCATTCGTTTTATTATCTGCCCTGCACCGTCATGGTCACTCTCCAAGTTCTGAAGAAGCGTCTTGATGGCCGCTCGATCCTCTTCTGTCTTAACAGGCATACGCATAGCCGGGAACAGCTCCTCTTCTTCCTTGGCAAAATGCTCCTCCAGCTCCATCTTCAACTCACTGAAATTACGATGAAGCTTCAAAAGCTCCTCTTTGCCATGCTCGTAATGTACAAGCAGAATTTTATTCACAAGCTGATCCAGCTCCATCCACAATGCACGTTCAGGCTGATGATGAATCTCAAGAATGAGATCAATCAGCTGCTCATCCGATAATTCACTTACCGGAAGCTCCTTATCCGGTCTGGCCAGATACTCACTGTATGCATTCTGTACCTCTGTAATGAACTCCGGAGCCAGGCCGGCTCCCTTTACTGCAGCTTCAAGAGTACGATCTCCCTGGCAGCAATAATCTATATGAAGTTCATTCAGGCGGGAAGTAATAGCAGGGAAATAGGTGACCAGTTCTCCAAGATGTGTTTGGTTGTTGATGGTAATTGTTTGATTCATCAGAATATCCTCCTTTATTAGATTAAAACTTAATCGTCTTATTGATGTGTTGTATTTTCTTGTTGATTAGATTTTAATCTTTTTATGAGATCATATCCTTGATTTAAATCAAATTTTACTAAAGGGTAATAACAAATCCATATGCTTCTCATTGTATTTCATTAACTGTCTGCTTCCTCGAGAAAGCCGGTACGACCTCCAGCATCACTTTTCCCAGGGCATGACCACCGCTGATATATCGAATTGCCTCAGCAGTTTCCTGAAGCGGATAATGTCTGTCTATTACGGGTCTCACTTTACCTTCTTTCACCAGTTTGATAATAAATTCCAGATCTCTTCTATCCGGCTTTGCTGCAAGAGTACACATTTTTCTACTGCCTAATGACAAGACTGTACCGAAAAACAAGGATTTCACAACCTGGGACAAAGCACCCCCGACCATGACGCAAGTTCCTTTTGGTAACAATAATCTTCTATAACTCAATAAAGAATGATTTCCGTTTATCGCTAAGATGAGATCATACTGTCTGCCGATTTTTGTAATGTCAGTTTCCTTATAGTTGATGACTGTATCCGCTCCGAGCGACTGAATGATCTTCCCATTTTTCTCACCGCACACAGCAGTGACTTCTGCTCCGAAGTATTTGGCAAGCTGAACCGAGAAGGTACCCACTCCGCCGCCTGCACCGCAGATTAATACCTTTTGGCCTGGCTGAATCCGTCCTTTATTACGTAGTGCCTGCAGGGCTGTTACCGCAGCCATCGGAACCGCTGCAGCTACATCAAAAGGAATATCCGAGGGTTTCAGAGCCAATGCAATTTCAGGTACCGCTACATATTCAGCAAATCCCCCGAAACCAAAGGAAGCCGTATCCCCAAACACTTCCTCTCCTAACTTAAACAGTTTAACATTATTTCCGATTGCCTCGACTCGCCCCGCGATATCCGCCCCAAAGATTTTCCTTTTCGGAATAATTCCCATCCTCATTGAACGATAATCCGCAGCATTTACCGAAACAGCGTATATTTGTACCAGGACCTCATTGTCACCCGGAACGGGTTTCTCTATCTCCTTCAGTACCAGTTTATCAGTGGAATTTCCCTTATCAAATAAGACAGCCTTCATTTCATCACATCCTATTCTTTTTAAACTATCGCTTGCTTACGAACAGCATACTGCTCCAAGCTATCGGTTTTAAAGCCTTTTATTATCAGCCAGCCCGCCATAACCATTTCCTGTACAGCCAGCGGAATTTGTAAGATTTCAAGTTCAACACCTAAAAGGATCAGAATCGGGTAAACCAGATATAATGCAGCTCCAATCAACCCCCAGATTGATATCCAAGTTGGAATAAGTCGCATCTGATAGAATAAGTAATAAATAAAAAGAGCCCCTATGCTAAAAACAATATCCAACATGTTAGTAAACCGCGTCTCAACATCAAGTAAAACAGATCCCATCAACCTGTAATTTGCTGCCTCTGACATCTCCACGCCTGCATACTTCTGACTTAATGCCAAAAGCAGTAACCAGACCGACGCAATCCCCATATAGGTTATCAATTCTAGCGCACCTCTGAAAATAACTGCTCCCAGTGCTACTGCTTCATTATATTTTCGTAATATCGGAAATAGGATCACCGGGATCATGGATAGGGAAATTCCCATGATCAGAGTTAAGAGTGCACCAAGAACAACTCCGCTGTCCTTTCCTGAAATACTGTTTAAATAATCCTCTGTATGAATAATAGATGCTGCAGAAAGACTCATGATACCTGCAACAGTCCCGATTACAAATAGTATCCCAACTACTTTTGCCGTTTTCTTAAAATCCTTCATACCATATCCCTCTCTTCTAATCTATCCCATTATCCAATTCATTATATCTCTTCTTCCTTTTTACTTTGTTCCTTCATTATTTCATATGCGAACACTTCCTCAAGCCTAGTTTCAAATACATCGGTGATGCGAAATGCAAGCTCTAAGGTAGGATAATACTTCCCATTCTCTATTGCCACAATCGTCTGCCTTGTAACTCCTGTCTTTTTGGCCAGCTCCTGTTGTGTCATCTCATTATGATAAAAACGCAATTTTCTGATGTTGTTTGAAATGACGATCTTAGCCATTATTGACCCCTTTCCTGTAGAAATACAATTGTGAAAAGCCTTCCAGCAGCGATCCCAGATGAAAGGAAACAAATACAATATTAATCATGATTGCCGGTGGCATACTGAAACATAATGTCAACAAAGCAATCATAAATCCTATACCAACTACAGCAAAAGAATTCTTCATAGCTTTTAAAGCAATCAGCTTATCCATCTCATCTTCTAAATCAGCATTTTCAAGCTCCTCATAGGTTTCCGTATTACCTTGATTTCCTGCTTTCCTAGATACCTCTTTGGCTACCTCATTGGATATGGCAAGAATGATATGAAATACAATCTGAATGATTATAATAATTATGATACCACCGCCGATAAAAAGCAGCATGGCGGTTGCCCAGAACTTCATATCACTCAATAAAGTATCGCCAATCTCCCGATACTTTGAAATTCCGTAAATACTGTAAGCTGCCAGGATTAATATGCCGGAAATCAATGATGCAATCGTTCTTTTCTCTTTATAATACATTACCTTCACTCCTCTTCCTTATAATGTAATTTATTCTAAATTAAGAGTACAATATTTTTATCATGATGTCAAATATTTTTTACACTATGTAATGATATTTTTACAACAAAAAAACAGTCAAACCGTAAAAATATACGGCTTGACTGTTTTTTTGTCACAATGAGTTTCATTATAATCGACAGAGCTCACATGTCTTTCTCCAATCACACTTTATTCGTATTCGCCTTTGATCACGAAGAATGAGCCTCGAATCGTTCCTGCCAGCTTAGACTTCTGTCTGGCAAATTTGAATTTGTCTTCTAACTCCTTTGGTACCTCCATCCCCTCAGAGA
>JAEZLY010000229.1 GCA_023414985.1 Bacillota bacterium
GAAAGCGGTGCGGTTCAGGATGAGATCATTCTGGTTGTTGCACTGGTTGTTGCTATATTGCTGTTCCTTAGTAATTTCGGACTCTGCGGTGTGGTAGGCAATGCGATCAGCAGCTTTGTCTTTGGCATGGTAGGTGCGGAAGCTTATATCGTACCCTTGATTATATTTTTCCTGACAGCCTTCCATATCTCCAATCTGGGTAATCGAAAAGCAGGACGTAAGATTATGAGTGCCTGCGTATTCTTTGTGGCACTTGCAGGACTGATGGAGCTCATTGCTCATTCCTATCATTCTTCCGTAAAAATATATGAGTATTTTCTGAATTCTGCTGATCATAGAAGCGGTGGCGGTATCATCGGCGGAATTCTTGTGATGCTGTTCTGCAGTCTGTTCGATAAAGTCGCTACCTATATTATATTAATTGCAGTCATGGTGATTTCAATCATTATCATAACCGGAAAAGCGATCTTTACCGTTATTGCAAGAAAGGGAAAGATTTCCCTGGAGGAAAGAAGAGAATACCAGAAGCTTCGACAGGAACAGCAGCAGGAGCTTGATACTGTCGATCAAGCCAAGGATCCTGGGCGAAGACCGCCGAAGACCTTCCTGATGGACCGTGGAAGCAAAGGTTCAGGACAACCTTTACCGGAAGGCAAAATCATAGGGCAGGTTGATTCAAAACTGAAGACGGATAAGGATTCTGTAATTGAAATAAAGGATAAAAAGGGGAAGAAGGGCCAGACAGCAGAGGAAGGTGAGCTCCCGATACTGAATTTTCATCATTTATTTGAGGATGAGCCGGAGCCGTCAAATGCCACGGATAAGGAAATCACAGGAAATAATTCGATTACCGGTGGGAATACCAACCAGGTTCCTCTTTATGAAGAAGAACTGCGTAATAAATTCGGTAAAACAGAAGCGGATCTGAGTGTTGATTCGGTACAGGATAGTTCTGAACCGATCTTCGAGGCAAATGATACGATTGTAGAAAGTAAAGGTAACAGAGCCGAAAAAAATCAAAAGGCATCGGAGGTTAGTTCTACAGAAGTAGAAGATCTGGGTATTTCTCAGACCATACAACAGAAAGAATACATATTTCCTCCGGTTCATCTGCTATCAGCTCCTAAGGGGAAATCCAATAAACCCGGACAAGCTGATTTAAAGGAAACTGCCATCAAGCTGCAAAGTACACTGGAGAGCTTCGGAGTCCATGTTGCAATAACCAACGTCAGCTGTGGGCCGGCTGTTACACGGTATGAGCTTCAGCCGGAGCAAGGAGTTAAGGTCAGCAGAATCACTGCTCTTGCAGACGATATCAAGCTGAATCTTGCAGCTGCAGACGTCAGAATTGAAGCACCAATTCCCGGTAAGGCTGCTGTCGGAATAGAGGTACCGAATAAGGAAAACTCCATGGTTTCCTTCCGGGAAATGATCGAGAGCAAGGAATTCACGGAACATCCCTCCGATATCGCTTTCGCAGTAGGTAAGGATATTGGCGGACAGACCATCATTACAGATATCGGGAAGATGCCCCACCTGTTAATTGCAGGTGCAACCGGCTCCGGTAAATCTGTCTGCATCAATACGCTGATTATGAGTATCCTCTATAAATCCAAGCCCTCCGACGTTCGTATGATCATGGTGGATCCGAAGGTGGTTGAGCTGAATGTCTATAATGGTATCCCTCATTTATTGATACCGGTTGTTACGGATCCAAAGAAGGCCAGTGCAGCACTGAACTGGGCTGTAATGGAGATGACGGAGCGTTATAAGAAGTTTGCGGAAGCAGGAGTCAGGGATCTAAAGGGATATAACGAGAAGGTGGCTACTGTAGCGCATTTAAACGATGAGAACTATCAGAAGCTGCCGCAGATTGTTATCATTATCGACGAGTTGGCAGACTTGATGATGGTGGCACCCGGAGAGGTGGAGGACGCAATCTGCCGTCTGGCACAGATGGCGAGAGCAGCGGGTCTGCATCTGATTATTGCGACTCAGAGGCCTTCTGTTAATGTTATTACCGGTCTGATTAAGGCAAATATCCCTTCCAGAATTGCTTTTGCCGTATCCTCAGCCATCGACTCCAGAACAATCCTGGACGGAAGTGGTGCAGAGAAGCTGCTGGGCAAGGGAGATATGTTGTTCTTCCCGTCCGGTTATCCGAAGCCTGTAAGAATACAGGGAGCATTTATCTCCGACAAGGAAGTAAGCTCCGTGGTCGAATTCTTAAAGAAGAATAATAATGAAGCGGTATATAGCGATGATATCCATGATAAGATTAATAATGCGAAGCTGGGTGACGGTGCTGCTGCAGGAGGCGGCGACGAACGGGATGAATACTTTGCTGAGGCAGGGAAGTTCATCATCGAAAAGGACAAGGCTTCCATCGGTATGCTGCAGAGAGTATATAAGATAGGCTTTAACCGTGCAGCCCGTATTATGGATCAGCTGGCAGAGGCCGGAGTGGTCGGCCCGGAGGAAGGAACAAAGCCCAGAAAGATTCTCATGTCAGAAGAGCAATTTGAACAGTATTTAGACGAGTATTAAGCGACAGCAAAGGAAAGAAGGAAAAGGTTATGGAACTTTTTGCAAAACCCGGAGTAGGCGGCATCATCGAAAGGACAACGGACGGGATACCTTATATCCTGATGCAGGACAGAGTGAAGGAAGATGCACCAAGTGAGATGGGACTTTTAGAGATTCCAGCCGATAAGATCAGAGAATTTGAGAATATATTCGACTGTCTCAGAAGAGAGATTTGGGAAGAGACAGGATTGACAGTGATCAGCATCGAAGGAGAGCAGGAGGCGGTCTTTACCGAAGGTAACGGTTATAAGGTAATCAGCTATCAGCCCTTTTCCTGCAGCCAGAATATACAGGGGAATTACCCGATTATGGTACAGACCTTTCTATGCAGGACAAAGGGGGAAGTACTGCCGGAAACCAACGAGACCAAGAACATCCGATGGATCGAAATTCGAGAGCTGGAACAGTTGTTGGCAGAAAGGGAAGAGATATTCTACCCGATGCATATTGAGACTCTAAAAAAGTATGTAAAATTAAAGAAAAATGATCGGAAATAGATCAGACTTCCAAAGTTGTAGAGAAGCTGAGTAGTACAATAAAAGTTATAAAAAGCTGTTTCAAAGCTGAAGAAAAATAGAGTTAAGGCTGAATGCATGTGGAGTAGAAACATGAGATACAGCTGTAAAATTGATTAGAGGACGGCAGATAATGAACGGTATCCTTGTAGTGAACGAATTCCTGCATATGAATAAATTCAATGAGCTTCACACCTGGCTTCTGGAGGCGGCAGCAAAGCAGGGGATCGACATGAAGCTCGTAACCAATGCGGAGCTGCTGGCTGATCTCGGAGGGTTGCAAAAACCGAAGGAAGCGGATTTTATACTTTTTTGGGATAAGGATGTGAAGCTTGCGGCATACCTGCAACAACAGGGTTATCCGGTATTCAATCAGGCCAGGGCAATTGAAATCTGTGATGATAAAGCCTTGACCCACCTCACCTTAAGCGCGGCTGGGATACCGATGCCAAGAACGATACTGGCACCAAAGACCTTTGATAATATCGGTTATACGAACTATGATTTCTTAAAGAGTGTGGCTGGGCAATTAGGCTTTCCTCTGGTACTCAAGGAATGCTTCGGTTCCTTCGGTCAGCAGGTATATCTGGTCAGTGATGATGAAGAACTGTTGGCTACCGTGAAGAAAATCGGTACAAGACCGATGATTTTTCAGGAGTTTATAGAAAGCAGCTTTGGGCGGGATGTGAGACTTCAGGTTGTGGGAGGAAAGGTTATCGCAAGCATGTATCGCTATTCCGAGGACGGAGACTTTCGTGCAAACCTGTCCATCGGCGGTAAAATGAAGCAATATACCCCGAGTGAAAAACAGTGTGAACTGGCGCTTCTCAGCTGCGAGGCAATCGGGTTGGATTTTGCAGGTGTGGATCTGCTCTTCGGCAGGGAGGAAGAACCAATCGTCTGCGAGGTAAATTCCAATGCCCATTTTAAGAATATCTATGATTGTACGGGCGTGGATGCAGCGGCTGCAATCCTAACTCATATCAAGAATCAGCTTGGATAGGAATAAGGATGGAGTTTATGGGTTAAGCATAGACTTAATAAGCTCATAGAATATCGGAGAAAGCGGTGGGAATATGGTTGGATGGCTGATTTATCATAAGGAAGCAGCAGCCTATAATGAGCGGTATATACAGTTTTATATTGAGGAAGGAAAAAAGCTTGGCATAGAGGTCAGGCTTATTTTGGTAGAGGAGTTAGAATTCGGGGTAAGAAATAACACCTGGTTTCTGACTTCCAATCAGGAGAAGCTGCAAGAGCCGGATTTTGCTATCTGTAGGGCAATCTATCCCTTGCTTAGTCGACAGCTCGAAGCAATGAGGATTCCGGTGTTTAATAATTCCTTTGTAGCAGAGATCTGCAACGATAAGGCAAAAACCTATCAATATCTGGCGAAGACCGGGATTAGGATGGTGGATACAAGCTTTTATAAGAATGAACAGCTTTCTACTCTTTTGAAAGTAGGGAAGACGATTGTCATAAAGGCCGTAGACGGACACGGGGGCAGTCAGGTCTTTCTGACCGGTGATAATCCTCATAACAACCCAAATCCTTATGATATACTGACCGGAATCGGCAGTTCTGATATTGTAGTGCAGCCCTTAGTAGGAAGCCGTCATCAAGATCTTCGGGTCTATGTCATCGGAACAGAGATTATTGCAGCGGTACTTCGTACAGCAAAGGAGGGTTTTAAATCCAACTTTTCATTGGGCGGGGAAGTCAGACTCTATGAGTTATCGGGCGAGGAAGCAGGGATAGTCCACCGGATCATAAAAGAATTTGATTTTGGTCTGGTTGGAATAGATTTTATTATCGGAGATCAGGGCGAGTTGATCTTCAACGAAATCGAAGATGTGGTCGGTTCCAGAATGCTGTACCAATGTTCTGACATCAATATTGTGCAAAAATATCTGGAGTTTATTTTAAAAAGGTTACAGGCTCTAGATTCTGATTGACATTTTCATGCAGTTCTGCCATAGTTTATTACTAAATACGGAAAAAGGGGAGATCGTGATGAAGGAACTGAAGAAACCGCAGAAATTAAGGCCCGGTGATAAGGTGGCAACGGTCAGCCTATCCTGGGGCGGTGCAGGAGATCAGCAAATACTATGGCGTTATCAACAGGGTAAGGAAAGACTGGAACAGGTTTTTGGTTTGCAGGTAGTTGAGATGGAGCATACGCTGGCCGGTTCCGAATATGTCTACGAGCATCCGGAAAAGAGGGCAGAGGATCTGATGAAAGCATTTGCCGACCCGGAGATCAAAGGTATCATCGCCTGTATCGGAGGTTTAGAAAGTATAAGGATGCTTCCTTATATCGATTATGAGGTCATAGCCAGGAACCCAAAGATATTCATGGGTTATTCCGATAGTACGACAACCCATCTAATCTGCTATAAGGCAGGGATCTCAAGTATCTACGGTCCGACGCTTCTTGTGGACCTTGCCGAGAATGTTGCCATGGATCCCTATACGGAGGAGTATATCAGAAAGACCTTATTCCGAAATGAACCCGTTGGAGCAATTCCCGCAGCAGATCATTGGACAAGTGAACATCTGCCGTGGGTGATCGATAATAAGCATATTGCAAGGAAAAGCAAGCCCAATAGCGGTTATGAGCTTTTACAGGGCAAAGGCTCTGTGACAGGCCGCCTGCTTGGCGGATGTATCGATGTATTTGATATGCTGCGCGGAACGGAATTATTTCCTGTAAAGGAGGATTTTGAGAATGCGATCCTGTTCTTTGAGACCTCTGAGGATAAGCCTCCGGTCTGGTTCGTCGAGGTTGCACTCCGAATCTATGGAATTAACGGTTATCTGGATCAGGTGAGAGGAATTGTCTTTGCTAAACCATATGATGAGGAGAATTATGCCGGATATAACAAGGCAATCAGACAGGTTCTGGCAGAATTCCATTTAGAAGAGCTCCCGGTACTTGTAAATATGAACTTTGGGCACACGGAGCCGAAGATCTGCCTTCCCTATGGTGCTTTGGCAGAGATTAACTGTACAGAAAAGAGCTTTTCCATCCTGGAAACAGCAGTAAGATAAAGCTTATAGTAAAGTTAAGAGCTCCTTCGGCGTGTCAATCAGATAAGCGGCTCCTTCTTCACGGAGTACTTCTCGGCAGCGGAAGCCCCAGGTCACACCAATAAAGGGGATACCGGCGTTTTTCGCAGTTCGGGCATCGGTCTCGGAGTCACCGACCAGTATGGTACGGCTTAAATCAGAGCCTAATTCTTTCACAGCTTCGAAGATACTGTCGGGAGCAGGTTTTCTTTTTACCTCAGCCGTCTCACCGATTGCTACCGGAATCAGTGTTCCGAAATAGGTTCTTGACAATTCCTTGACGGCAGCGTCATATTTATTGGAAACGATGGCGATTTTATAATTAAAGCGGTATAAATCGAGCAGCAGCTCCATGATACCGTTATAGGGTCTGGTCTTGTTCTGCATGTTTTGCTTATAGTTATCCTTGAATTCTTCCATGATTTGAGTAACTTCTTCCTCGCTGCATTCCTCCGGAATCGAGAGGCGGACCAGGTTTCTGACGCCATTCCCTACAAAACGCTTCACTTCCTCGATACTTTTCGGGGCATAGCTGCGCCGGGACAGTACTTCATTCAAACTGTCTCTTAAATCATCCAGTGTATTCAGTAAGGTTCCGTCCAAATCAAAAATCACGGTATTGTATTTCATTTGTTACATCCTTTCTGCTTATGTAGTGAAAATAGAATTAGTTGTGTGAAATTATTAATAGTATATACTCATTCTATTTCATAAAGCAACATATTTTTATTGTTTATTCCGTAATCCTACAGTCTTGGTGGTAGGATAGCCGGACATAATTACAGATATGACAGAATTCTTTATTATTCTTTCGGATATGACTTATTATAATATCGTCATCTAAAAATTATCATAAATAATAAGTAAAATATTACACCTATCTTGATTAATCAGGAAGAAATGCTACAATCATAATAGAAAAGCGTTCAGAATCACATAAACGGAAAGGCAGGTACACGAATGAAATCGGACATTCAAATTGCACAGGAAGCAAGACTTATTCATATCAGGGAGGTTGCGGAGAAACTTGAGATATCCGAGGAGGATCTGGAGTTCTACGGAAAATATAAGGCAAAGCTTTCTGATGAGCTGTGGGAAAAGGTAAAGGACAGACCGGATGGTAAACTGGTGCTGGTTACCGCAATCAATCCTACCCCTGCCGGTGAAGGAAAGACAACAACAACAGTCGGACTTGGACAAGCATTGGGCTTGATGAAGGTAAAATCAGTTATCGCATTACGTGAACCGTCACTTGGACCCTGCTTTGGCATTAAGGGTGGTGCTGCCGGCGGCGGTAATGCACAGGTTGTGCCGATGGAGGATTGAATCTGCATTTTACCGGTGACTTTCATGCCATTACTTCAGCGAATAATCTGCTGGCGGCAATGCTGGATAACCACATTACACAGGGGAATGTCCTGAATATCGACACCAACCAGATTGTCTGGAAGCGCTGTGTGGATATGAATGACAGAGTATTGAGGAATATCGTAGTTGGTCTGGGTAGAAAAGCAGACGGTGTGACGAGGGAGGATCATTTCATCATCACGGTTGCTTCGGAAATAATGGCAGTTCTCTGCCTGGCAGAAGATAGGAAAGACTTAAAGACAAGACTCGGAAGGATTGTCGTTGCCTATACCTATGATGGGAAACCCGTAACTGCGAAGGAATTGAATGCGGTGGGAGCTATGGCTGCACTCTTAAAGGATGCACTGAAGCCCAACCTGATACAGACACTGGAAAATACTCCTGCAATTATCCATGGAGGTCCTTTTGCCAATATTGCACATGGCTGCAATAGTGTCAGAGCAACGAAGACTGCTTTAAAGCTGGCTGATGTGGTGGTAACGGAAGCAGGCTTTGGTGCGGATCTCGGAGCAGAGAAATTCCTCGATATCAAATGTAGGATGGCAGGCTTAAAGCCGGATGCAATTGTACTGGTTGCGACGGTCAGAGCATTGAAATATAACGGAGGTATCCCGAAGACTGAGCTTTCAGGGGAAAATCTCGAGGCCTTGAAGAAAGGTATCGTAAATCTGGAAAAGCATATTGAAAACCTTCAAAAATACGGTGTTCCCGTAGTAGTCAGTCTGAATCGGTTCATCACGGATTCTGATGCGGAATTGGCTTATGTACAGAAGTTCTGTGAGGAGAGAAGCTGTGAGTTCTCCCTCTGTGAGGTATGGGAGAAAGGCGGAGAAGGCGGACTGGATCTGGCGAAGAAGGTTCTTCACACCATGGAGACAAAACAGAGCAATTATAAACCCTTATATGATTTAAGCTTAAGTCTGAAGGAGAAGATTAAGACCATCGCGAAAGAAATCTACGGTGCAGACGGTGTCACCTATGACCCTGCTGCTCTTAATGCTATTAAGACCATCGAAGAGCTCGGCTATAGTAAGCTTCCAATCTGTATGGCGAAGAATCAGTATTCCTTATCGGATGATGCAGCAAAGCTCGGCAGACCGACCGGCTTTACGATTAATATCCGGGAGGTATATGTGTCTGCAGGAGCCGGCTTTGTCGTAGCTATCACAGGTACGGTGATGACGATGCCGGGACTTCCCAAGGTTCCCGCAGCAGAAGGAATCGATGTGGACGATGAAGGAAGGATTACAGGACTATTCTGATCATTTTATCATAAATAGAATTAGTTAAAATGCGCCATAAAAAACCGACCTCCAATCGTTAGATTTTTACGTCTAGCTTTTGGGGGTCGGTTTACTACCGGCGCTTTTTTATTCTTTCGAATAAAAGATTAGGAGATAACATCATTTTGACGATTCTTTTCCAGAAATACCATGGCCAGATCAGGTGAGATCTCTTTCTCCAGGAATCTGATATAACCCTGACTTTCATACAGACCAAGATTGCGTGTACTTTTCGAGCTTGTAAATAGTTCATACCGATAACCTGGGAAAAGAGCTTCTATAGAGGATAGAAGCTTCTTTCCATAGCCTTTGCCTTGTTCCTCGGGGTGAACAATCAGCTTACCGATATATAAAGTATTTCCTTCCGTGTACCCCCTGACAGAACCGATGATGGTTCCCTGGTCATCCACTCCCATTAGGATGACCCCGTGCAGATATTCCTCAATAACCTCCGATAGAGTCTGCATTAGTGGCGGTATCTTGTCATTATTATGCAGTCTGGCCTCACTCTGATAAGCAAGATACTGCAGTCTAAGGATTGGCTCCAGATCGTTTCGTGTTGCGCTTAAGATATTCATAATATCTCCCCCTATTATAGTCGCCATGTTACACATAGTGGTCTGTTTAAAATTATCAGTATTTGGAAGATTATAACATAAGTGGGTTCCGGTGTCACTAGTGAAAGTAGAAAATTCAGGTATCCATTATTCTTTGCAGGTATACATAAATGGAATCCATCGCACGTATGATATAGGGAATGGTACAAGTTATTGAAAAAATCTTGAAAGGAGTTCCATCATGATAGAAAGAATACCGTTTACCTATACCAGCGATATTACATTGGTTAATCCGGAGCAATTCAAAGCACATATGAGACTTTATGATGGTTATGTCAATAGTATAAATAAGATAGACTCAATCCTGAATAATGGGGATGCACAGCGTGATCTTGCTAACGCAACCATGAGCTGGTTTCGGGAATTAAAGAGGGGAGAAACCTACGCTCTAAACGGAGTAATTCTTCATGAACTGTATTTTGAAAATATCGGTGGAGAGAGTTCGGAACCGGAGGAAGAAACCTTAGCAATGATGGAACAGGATTACGGCAGCTTCGAACAATGGGCGGAGGACTTTACTGCTACAGCAATGGTAAGCAGAGGCTGGGCGGTGCTTTGCTATGATCAGAGAAGTGGGCGCTTGCGTAATATCAGCCTTGACCAGCACGACCTGGGAAATATTGCTTACTCGGCCCCAATCCTGGTGCTGGACATGTATGAGCATGCCTATTTCCTGCAATACGCCGACAACAAAGCAGAATACATCAGAAATTTTATGGAGAATATCAACTGGACAATAATCGACAGTAGGATAAGATTCTGATATATGTGGTATATCCCAAAAGAGACAGGGTGCAGGTTCTGATCACTGTATTTCCTAGGCTTGACGGCCGGAGAATTGTACGCATGGGATTGACATAAGAAATTTATGTTAAATCCCATGCGAACAATTCGAACGGATGTCTTTGGTTGGATATACAATCAGAGCCTGTACCCTGTCTCTTTTGTATGAAACCTATATCTTTGTTAACCTTATGAAGCTATCTCCTGTCAAAGGCCTGCTCACAATAGATGCAGCGATAAACGCCGTTGGCACGGTCTGTCAACTTGAAGGAATGGGCGAGTCCGGGTTCGATGGAAGTAATGCATCGGGGATTCTTGCATTTTAAGACATTGGATACATGCTCGGGAAGAGTAGGATTCTTCTTCTCAATGATTTCCCCGTTCTCGATAATATTGATGGTAATCTGATGATCCAATGCACCAAGAATATCTAAGTCGAGCTCATCCAAGGTACCTTCGATCTTGATGATATCCTTCTTACCCATCTTATTGCTCTTGGCATTCTTGATAATTGCCACAGAGACATCCTTATTCTCCAAATCCAGGTAGGAGTAAATCTTCATTGCACCGCCTGCTTTGATATGATCGATTACAATTCCTTGATTTAATACACCGATATTCAGCATTATTTCACCTCCAATAACTTCATGATCAGAGCCATGCGCACATAGACACCGAATTGGGCCTGCTTGAAATAAACAGCACGGGGGTCATCGTCTACCTCGGTAGAGATTTCGTTGACTCTCGGCAGCGGATGGAGCACAAGCATATCTTTCTTGGCACAAGCCATCTTTTTATCATCCAGGATGTAAACATCCTTTAAACGAATATAATCCTCCTCATTGAAGAAACGCTCTTTCTGTACTCGTGTCATGTAGAGAATATCAAGCTTCGGCATTGCATCCTCAAGGCTTCTCACTTCTTCATAAGTAATATGGTTCGCCTTTAAGGTCTCTTCTCGGATGTAGGCAGGTACCCGCAGCTCCTCAGGGGAGATCAATACAAGATGGATATTATCATAACGTGCCAGTGCATTGATTAAGGAATGGACGGTGCGGCCGAATTTTAAGTCACCACAAAAGCCGACGGTTAAATTGTTTAAACGTCCTTTGAGATTTTTAATTGTCAATAAATCGGTAAAGGTTTGTGTGGGATGATTATGACCGCCGTCTCCGGCATTGATAACGGGAATAGAAGAATAAGTAGATGCGACGTATGGAGCGCCTTCCTTGGGATGACGAATAGCACAGATATCTGCATAAGAGGAAATAACACGAATGGTATCGGCGACGCTTTCGCCCTTTGCTGCCGAACTGGAATCGGCTGAGGCGAAGCCTAACACATTACCTCCAAGATTAAGCATTGCGGCCTCAAAACTAAGTCGGGTTCTGGTACTTGGTTCGTAGAATAGTGTGGCCAGCTTTTTCCCTCGGCACACGTCTGCGAATTTCTTTGGATCATGAATGATTTCTTCTGCTAGATCAAGTAACTCGCCAAGCTCAGAAACAGATAAGTCAGTCGGACTGATGATATGCTTCATAGACTACCTCCATAGGATATTAGATTGTTTTTTTCATTACCTTAACTAGAGATTTTAATATAAAACTGTTTAAAATTCAATCGGAAAAGTTCAAATAAATAAAGTCTATCTATTCAAGCGATCAGACTGCAAAGCATGACCAAATAATAGGAATTCCCACCAATGTATGTAAAATAATGCGATTAGCTACACAATAATACGACAACAAGAATAATAATATAAAATTATCAGATAATAGTATTGACAAAGGACAAGTTGCATTGTAAAATTAACTCATAGAAAAGAGAGAGCAAGAATTCATAAGCAAGCCGGGGTGGCTGCTAATCGAAAGGAAAGGGGTGAGTCCATTGAAACTGTAAGGTTGGGTACAAATGATTTGGTAATTACCTTCAGTTCGATTTTCTGGGGGATTACGATAAATAAATCTTGAAGAAAGGAAGGTACAAACCACCGAAAACGTTAGTGTAACACGTCAAAGCAAATATACAAGAAAGGACGGTACAAGCCACCAAACACTTTAGTTGGAACACCTCAAACAGATCTTCGGGTTGGTACTGACCACCGAATGCTTTGCGACGGATGTAGATATCAAAGCTTTTCTGAAAATGAGATGGGACGTACCACAGGAATATGATTAATTTAATAGAGTAAGAGAGTATTCGTCTTGGACAGATTGAATACTCTCTTTTTTTGCCTACAAGTAACACTGAGGAAAGTAAACTTATTACATAATATAATGATCTTACTCAATCGTAATTTAATCCATAATCAACGAAATAAATTACACATTTCCTTTCTTCTGTGTTATAATTATAAGATGATTAAAGTGCCAAGAGCACTTTTTGACTATTTTATCATTTGACACAATTTAGGAAAGGTGTGCGTATATGATTCAGATTTCGCGTACAGGAATAAGAAACTTAGCATCCAATGATACGATCTATGCCCGCGGTTTGCAGTATTATAAAGACAACCGGATCATTAATGCTACTTATTCCAATACTAATAAACAGTATCGGCTGACCGTGAAGGGAAACTACAATTATTCTGTCACGATTGATGAGCAGGAGGATGGTTCCTTCGACTACAGCTGTAATTGCCCCTCCAGGCTGAAGGATCAAGGGGCTTGTAAGCATGTAGTGGCTGCGCTGTTATTCGTATTGAAATACCAAGAGCGTGCTCTGATGACCGAATCAAAAAATCCCGAAGAGCGTAAAGTAATACAGCTGTTGGATTACTTTATGTCTCAGGAGGATACGGTTCTGGTCGGAGAGACATTTCAGATAGATGTCACCATCGGTATTCCCTCCATCCTAAAAGGGGAAAACGGCAGAGCGCTGGTCTCCCTGCACGGAGGAAGCAGTCGTAAATATAAGATACAAACTATCAAAAAGTTCCTTTCTGATCTTTATCATCATGAAAGCTTTGCCATCGGTAAGGAATTCAAATATGTCAATGGAGAAAGTACCTTTGATAAGATTTCTATGGAGCTTCTGGATTACCTGCTTGGTGTCTATGAGATCCAGGAGGTCATAGACAGTACGCATTTCTCTAAGATATTCTCCAAGGCACAGATGTTCATCACGAAGAATATGCTGGTCAAGCTGTTTCATATTCTGAAGGATGCAAGCTTCACGCTGGAGCTGTACGGTAAGACCTATACGGATGTGACATTCGTTCAAGGGAATCCGGTCATCTCTTATCAGCTGTCCCTAGATGAAGATTCTATCACTGTAGACTATCAGGGAAAGGAAGCTGTACTACCGCTAACCGAGACAGGAGAGCTCCTGTATTTTGATGGCGCGGTGTATATGCCGGATAAGAAGTTTATCCGCAATTTTAAGCCGTTCTACAACAGCCTTGGGAAGGATAAGGATCCTCTGACCTTCAGAGGGGACTCAAAGACCAGCTTTCTGGAGCATGTTCTGCCCAGAATCAGTGAGACCATGGTCCTTGATGTACCGGAGGAATTGAAGAGCCGCTATATCACCTGTGATATGGAAGCTAAGCTGTACTTTGACAAGTACAAGACCGGGATTAAGGCGGAACTGAAATATAAATACGGAGAGTATGAATTCAACTCCTTCGGAAATGCCGCTGCCGGCTCCTATATCGTTGTCCGCCAGAGGGAGAAGGAGGATACCATCATTTCGGAGCTGCTGAAATTAGGCTTTGTTCCGTATAAGAATTTTTACCTGTTGAAGGATGAAGATAAAATCTATGATTTCCTGTCAGGCAGGGTCATGGAGCTGGAGGATAAAGCAAACCTGTTCTATTCGGAGGACTTCCGACGTCTTGGCATTCGGGCTCCGGGAAGCTTTAAGGCCGGTGTCCGTATGAATTCGGAATTCAATATGCTGGAGCTGGATCTGTCCTTTGATGAGGTTCCGAAGGAAGAGCTGAAGGAGCTGTTGCATTCCTACCAGGTGAAGAAGAAGTACTATCGGTTGAAGAATGGCAGCTTCATCAATCTGGAGGATAAGACGGTCGGTGAGGTCTCCCATATCCTAAGCTCCTTAAATATTAAGGATAAGAACTTAAAAGAAGATGCCATGCTTTTGGAAAAGCAGAATGCATTATATCTAGAGAAAGCTTTTTCAGATCAGGAATTTGTCTTTGAACGGGATCGGGACTTCATGGCGCTGACTGAGAAGATACTCAATCCCTCCCGAACGGATTATATACTTCCGAACGGGATTTTAGCAGAATTAAGACCCTATCAGCTGACCGGTTATAAATGGCTGAAGACCTTGGCTGACAATGAGCTTGGAGGTATACTGGCGGATGATATGGGTCTCGGAAAGACCCTGCAGTCCATCGTATATATCGCTTCTGAAATCATGTCCGCTAAGAAGGAGCATCATCTGATTGTCTGTCCCACCTCGCTGATCTATAACTGGCAGGATGAGATAGAGAATTTTGCGCCGATGATCAAAGCATTGGTCGTAACCGGTAATCCGACAGAGCGGCAGGAAGCAATTGAACAGTATGAGGATTATGATGTGCTGATTACCTCCTATCCTTTGATCAGAAGGGATATCAACCTGTATGAGAAACTGGATTTTCATACTGTTTTCATCGATGAAGCACAGTTTATCAAAAATGATGCTTCCCTAAATTCCAAGTCGGTAAAACGTCTGCGGGCGAAGCACAGGTTTGCATTGACCGGTACGCCGATTGAGAACAGCCTTTCCGAGCTGTGGTCTATCTTTGATTTCATCATGCCGGAATATCTCTACACCCATAACCGGTTTGTGGAATTATATGAGAAGCCGATTCTGAAGGAGGATGAGAAGGTACTCAGCGATCTGCACCAGCATATCGAACCGTTTATCCTCAGACGTATGAAGAAGGATGTTCTGACAGAGCTGCCGGATAAATATGAGACGAAGATGCTGACGGATCTCTCCGAAGGACAGAGATTGGTTTATATGTCCTTCCTGGAGAATATCCGTAGTGAGCTCCATTCAGACTTTGAAGAAAGTGGAGTGGAGAAGAACAGGATCAAGATTCTTGCAGCACTGACCAGGCTCCGTCAGATCTGCTGTCATCCGTCCACCTTCCTCGAGAATTATCAGGGTGGAAGCGGTAAGCTGGAGCTTTTGATGGAGATCATCCCGGAGGCGATATCCAACGATCATCGTATCCTGGTATTCTCCCAGTTCACCTCCATGCTTCGTATCATTGAAGGAGAGCTGAATGATTTGGATATTCCGTATTTCTATCTGGAGGGTTCCACCCCGACCCAGGATAGAAACGATTATGTAAAACGGTTTAACAATGGGGAGGGGAAGGTGTTCCTGATCTCATTGAAGGCCGGAGGAACCGGGCTTAATTTAACCGGAGCCGATACGGTTATCCATTACGATCCCTGGTGGAATCCTGCCGTGGAGGACCAGGCGACGGATCGTGCTTACAGAATTGGACAGCAGAATAAGGTTCATGTGATGAAGTTGATTACCAAGGGAACCATCGAAGAGAAGATATTTAAGCTGCAGCGGAAGAAGAAGGAACTTTCCGATTCCATCATCAGCTCCAAGGAGGTCTTTATCAACTCCTTATCGAAAGAAGAACTGGAAGAGCTGTTCGAGCCGATGTAGGAGGCTTAGTTAATATATCAAAACCTCATGAGTAGTTGAGTTTTATGATAGCTTTCAGAGGATTTTGATGTAATGATCTTAGAGCAAATAATATAAAAGGCGGATTATCCTCATCTTGCACAGAAGAAATTCAACCATGAGTTTCTTGTGCAGTGGCGAGGATAGTCCGCCTTATTCGTTGATAGGGTAATAAGAGTATTCTACGATTATTGCAGTTCCTTCATTACGGTCTTTCTTAATATCAGACTGAAGGAGATTGCAAGTACAATCTTAATGATATCAAATGCGATGAAAGGAAATACACAGAGGGTTAAAGCTGTATAGAAGGATTTATCCGTGATCACGGTAAACCATGCGGTCCCAAGCAGATAGCAGACAAGTAATGCAGCTGTCATACCGACTGCCAGGGCCAATACCTTATACTTCTTCAACAGCTTACAGCTGAGGGCAATGATCAATGCCATGATCGGGTAAGCAGCCAGATATCCTCCGGTCATACCGGTCAGATTCTGTAAGCCTCCCTTGAAACCGGCAAAGACCGGGACTCCGAACGCTCCCAGGAGAAGATAGACCAGGACGGACAGGAAAGCAAATCTTGGCGGTAAGAGTGCACCGGTTAAAAAGATAGCCAGTAAGCCTAAGGTAAAGGGGATGGGAGGTACAGGAATGGAAATCTGCGACAGAACACAGATAATCGCGGTAAACATACCGGTGATTACAAGATCTCTGGTCTTGATTCTTTGCACTTTATTTTGTGTTACTTGTGTTTGATTCATATTGTTCTTAAGTATATCAGTCGATGCCTGATGTACTGTTCCTTTCTGTAAGATGAATGAGTGTAGTATGATTGATTTTATGATTAATATGAAATATTCCGGGCGGACGCTTTGCCTATGCTTTCATCCTCACGCTGACTTCCCCGGAGCTTAAAGCTTCTTTGGAGCCATCCTCATAGGCTACGACAAGTCTGGCTTTCTCGTCAATATCGAGTGCCTTGGCAGGAATGGAGGCATTTCCTTTCAATACCAGAATCTCTTGCCCCAGAAGGAAAGAATGACTGCGGTATTCCTCAAGATATTTTTTATCAGTGAGGGAATTCATGCATTCCGCCATATTATTCAGAACTTCCGCTACCAGCATGGAGGTAACAGGCTTGTCCGAGGGCTTATCTGAAAAGAGAGAGCCTGCAATCCGAGTCAGCTCCGTCGGAAAATTACTGGTCTCGATATTAATTCCGATCCCGACCACCGCATATTCCAAGCCACCGCTTTCGAAGTTCAAGGAGGCCTCCGTCAGAATACCGCAGACCTTTTTACCGCCTGCAAAGATATCATTTACCCATTTGATCTCAGCCTTGATTCCGGCTGTGGCTTCAATGGCTTTTACAACAGCCACGGCTGCAGCGGTTGTAATTAATAGGGAGTCCTCAAGATTGAGGGTTGGCCTTAGGATCAGAGTGAAATATACTCCTGATGCCATAGGTGAATAGAAGCTTCTACCCATCCGGCCTCTGCCTTCGGTCTGCTCTCTGGCGAGAATGACAGTGCCTTCCTTAGCACCCTTTGCAGCCAGCTCCTTCGCGATGGTATTCGTGGAGGTGACAGTCTGTCTGACATCAAGCTGAAAATTTTTCGCATCTCCTGTTAGGTAGGGAGTGATACTTTCTGCGGATACGATGTCATTATCGGAAAGCAGACAATAGCCTTTATTCGGTACGGCTTCAATTCGGTATCCGTCCTTCTGCAGGGCTTTCATTGCCTTCCAGATGGCACTTCGTGTGACATAGAGCTCATTGGCAAGCTTCATTCCATTGACCGAGCTGCCCCTGTTTTCTTCTAAAATTCTAAGTACCTGATGCTTTAATTCCATGGATTTCGTCCTTATCATATATGATGCCTTAGTATACCATAATCAGAACAAATGTCAACTGGTTGAGATTAAAGAGTCGACAATTACATTCGATATTGTATGACGACTCGTCGTTAGAACGAATGACAGAGAAAACTTGCTGTTTAGAGATATAAGGAATATCATATTAATATGAATTGATTTTGGTATATTTTAGAACCTGATGTATCTAGAAGCATAAAAAATTTCGCTTAGATTGCTTAACTGTTTTAACGAGACATAATGTTGTCATGTTGTGTGTGTTAGTATTGTTATTATATTGAATGTATTAGAATAAAAATTGATAAATGATAGGAGGAGTATTAATGAACGGGATGAGTGTAAATGTTGGTGTATGTCTGTATGTGGAAGATATTAAAAGGATGGTTTCTTTTTATCGAGATATCCTGCAATTTGAGACGGATTGGGATGGTGGATTATTTGCTGATTTTAAGACAAACAGTGGCCCTTTATCACTGTTTATGTATGACCGAAGAGAATTTGCGAAGGCAGTAGGGGAAGCCTATTATCCGCCGAAAGGAATTAACATGACTATGGAAATAGGTATCTGGCTTCCGAGCTATTCAGATGTTGACAAGGAGTATGAGAGATTAACGGAACTTGGTGTGAAATCATTTACAGGAGAACCGGTTACCTACCCATTTGGAATACGCAATTTTTATGTTGCAGATCCGGAAGGTAATCTTCTGGAGATTGGAAGCAGCAGACCGTAAGGACATAGTTCGTTCCCTCTGATATTATTATACCATACATTTTTCTACATTGCCAGACTTGTAATATTTTCTCCGTGATCTTAAAATAATGTGCATATGGAGGAAAGGGAGGGTATTTGTATGGATGATATGTATGAGCTGATCACAGCGCAATCGCAGAAACAGGACCTGACACTGATACTGGAGTGTAACAGGAAGACGGAACAGTTCGGACTAATCTTAAATCAAGACGAAGCAAATAGCCTTATGCTTGCACGAAAAGACGCGCTTGGTGATAACCAGAGGGTTGAATTCGGGACAGGTATTTTACCAAAGATAATCGATTTATTCTGTGATTCTCAATATATCAATCAGGATAATTATACGGAGACTTTATCCGAGTTGCAGGATATATTCTATACGTATAAAAATGAGACGCCGGAGGAACTGACGGATGATGAACTGCTAAACTTTATGAGAAGGCAATTTGAGGAGATCTGCTTCGGAGACCTGGAATACCTACGAAGTACCTGTCTGGAACGCTTCGCAAGGAGCACCCGGTCGGAGACGAAAGGACATATGCAGTCTAGACTGCGGGATGAATATGGTTTACGAGATACGGAAAATGAGTACAGCAAGCTATCAGAGGAGACCAGATGGGACTACGAGGTCTATAAGTTGAGATTGGAAGATACGTACTAAAAAAATACCCGCAGCCGGGAACTGGGTTCCATGGACTGCGGGTTAAGTATTATAGTACGACCTGATCGAAATTATTATTATAGTAATCCTCAATCAATCGGTCAAGATATGCAAGGTTTTGAGGTCCGAATTCTTTCAGCAGCATTTCCTTAATGGTATCGGTCAGCTTAATATAATTCAGTTCCTCGGAAATGGTATTGTTGTATAAGGATGCGATGAATTCCTCTGTAAAATGCTCCTTGAACCAGGCATTGATCTTTTCGGACATCTCGTTCTCAGCAGAGATTTCGGAACGGAGCTTCTTCGCTTTCTGATTGGTGCTGATGCCTACATACAGGAAGAAGAGGAACAGTACGCCCATGATGGTATTGGGAAGCCAGCCATTTAATACGGACAGGAGACCGAAGACATTCAACAGTACAAAGCCCAGTCCTACGATACCGAAGAAAAGGAAAATCCATACGGTTCCGGCAAGATCCTTATATTTATCCGCTTTCATGACATAGGAGTGGGTATCCTCCTCAGGCTCGATATCCGTATCTGCTTCATCAGCGATTTTAACCTTTTCAGGCTTTGCCTTAGGCGTATATACCTCGGATTCTTCCTCATAAAGCTCGTCCTCATTGAACTCCTCATCGAATAGCTCGATTTCGGGTCCCTCCTCAGAGCCTTCCGAGGATTGATCCACTGTTGAGACTTCATCGACTGCTTCTTCCTCAGACAGAAGCTCTTCAGACGCTTCAGAAGCTTCTGTACCGCTTTCGTCCTCGTTTTTATCGTCAGCATAAAGTCCTTTTGCGATATTATCCCGTTCTACAAAGTAGAAGGCCTGATACAGCTTTCGTGCTTCTTTTTCCGCTCTCGGCGGAATATTTACGATATAAAGCTCATTTTCCTTATCAAAGGTGACACTGGCAGGCATATTAGAATATTGAAAGAAACTTGCCAGCTTGTCGGCAATCTTTTTATCTTCTGCCTGGAAGAAGGGGGCTAAGAAGATTTCTTCCTCAAGACTTTCTACGAGCGCGACTCCGCAGTCAGAACATTCGGTATAACCCTCCTGATATTCTGCTTTACAATTTGGACACCAAGGCATAAATTCCACTCCATTCTTATTATTCTTCATTTGCTGCAGAAGAATACAGCCAGTAAACTGCAGCAATTCCGTACCATTTAGGTATTACATACTGAAGCAGGAACAGATAACTTAATACTTGAGAAAGCATAGTAATCACAATAAGCTCTATCCAGGGGAACCGGAGCTTACTCCGCCATAAATCTGTGGTAAGCCTTTTTCCCTTTACGAACCAGCAGAGCACCATCGGAATCAAAGTCATTGCTGGTGAAAACCTGAGCAAAATCGGATACCTTCACATCATTTACCGTAACTCCGCCCTGCTCGATATTACGTCTTGCATCCGAACGGGAGGTAGCAAGCTTAGCATCACACATCATGGTAATCAGATCAATGCCCTCAGAGAATTTTGCAGCCGGATAGGTAGTAGTAGGCATATCCTCTGATTTCATACCGCCGCCGAACAGTGCACGGGCAGCTTCCTGAGCCTTGGTGGCTTCTTCTTCTCCGTGTACGATCTTGGTAATCTCAAAAGCAAGAACCTCTTTGGCATGGTTGATTTCTGCATCCTTTAAGGCACCGAGTCTCTTTACCTCTTCCATCGGAAGGAAGGTCAGCAGTCCGAGACATTCCTCAACCTTGACATCCTCAATATTTCTCCAATATTGATAAAACTCATAAGGAGTGGTCTTGTTCGGATCCAACCAGACAGCACCCTTCATGGTCTTGCCCATCTTAATTCCCTCGCTGGTAGTGAGAAGCTTGAAGGTTAGTCCGAAAGCAGGCTTCTGTTCCTTACGACGAATCAGGTCTACACCACCGAGGATGTTGGACCACTGATCATTGCCGCCGAGCTGAAGCGTACAGCCGTAGAGCTTGTTCAGCTTCCAGAAGTCGTAGGACTGCATCAGCATATAGTTGAATTCGAAGAAGGTCAGACCCTTTTCCATACGCTGCTTATAGCAATCTGCGGTGAGCATCTTATTTACTGAAAAATGGATTCCGATTTCCCGAAGAAACTCCACATAATTTAAATCCAGCAGCCAATCAGCGTTGTTCGCAATAATTGCCTGTCCATTCTCAAAATTGATGAACTTGGAGAGCTGTTTCTGGAAGCAATCCGCATTATGCTGAATGGTTTCAATTGTCATCAGGGTTCTCATATCGGACTTACCGGTAGGATCCCCGATCATTGTAGTACCGCCGCCCAGTAGTGCGATCGGTTTATGTCCGGCACGCTGCATATGCATCATAGCCATTACGGTAAGAAAGTGACCTGCGGTTAAGCTGTCGGCAGTTGCATCAAAACCTATATAAAAGGTAACGGATTCCTTTCCTAATAATTCACGAACTTCTTCTTCGTGGGTACATTGTTCGATGAACCCGCGTTCCATTAGTATGTCATAAACATTGGTAGACATCGGTATTCCTCCTTATTAATCGTTGACTAAAGACATTATAAATGATTGCATTTTATTTTTCAATGAAAAACGTGGACAATCCTGTGTATATTTCATGGTTTCCATATGACAAATGTCATGGCATAGATATAACTGAAGTCACTTCCGTAAGTTTCGGCGATTGTGTATGATAGCAGCATAAGGAAAAGAGAAAGAATAATTGAGGAGGAGAATATGTCACAGTTTGTAACAGTAAAAAATATGACCAAAAAATACGGTGAGCTTTGTGCTGTCGATAATCTGAGCTTTGAAGTACGGACCAATGAAATTTTCGGACTTCTTGGACCGAATGGGGCCGGAAAATCCACGACCTTAAGTGTGCTGACCACCCTATCGGATTTTAACAAAGGGGAGATTTCGATAAATAACTTCGATATCCGAAGGGATAAGAGGAAGATTAAGCAGTGTATCGGTATGGTACCTCAGGATATTGCGGTCTATGAGCATCTGTCGGCACTGGAAAATGTGAAATTCTTCGCATCCCTGTACGGAATAAGGGGAAAGAAGCTTACGGAGATGGCGAAGGAAGCATTAGAATTCGTCGGCCTGTCAGATCGATTATCCATGAAACCAAAGCAAATGTCGGGCGGTATGAGAAGAAGACTGAACATTGCCTGCGGAATCGCCCATTCCCCACAACTGATCGTCATGGATGAACCGACTGTTGGTGTGGATGCCCAATCCAGGGAGCATATCCTGAATTCCATCAAGACACTGCGGGATCGAGGAGCCACCGTAATCTACACGTCCCATTACATGAATGAGGTGGAAGAAATCTGCGACCGGATTGCCATCATTGATAAAGGACAGATGATCGCCTGTGGAACGCAGCAGGAACTGGTATCCTTAGTAACGGATGTCCAGTCAGTATATATCGATACGAAACTGCCGCCTGCAAAAGAAGAAGCCGATATCAGAAAGAAGCTGAAGACACTGCCGGATGTGAGGGCTGTAGCAGCACAGGAGAATACCATAAGAATTGATATTCTGATCGGTCAGAACAGTATCCCGAGGATTCTGGAGCAATTTCTTGCTTATGGGATGCCTATCTATAATATCAGGTCGGAGGTACCTAATCTGGATACCATGTTTCTGACCTTGACCGGCCATGATTTGCGTTAAGGGGAAAGGGGAAGCTGATGTTTAATATTATCATTAAGGAGACAAAGGAATTTATAAGGGAAAAATCCTATCTGTTCTTCTTCCTGCTGTTTCCGGCAATCCTGGTGTTCCTTTTGGGCAACCTGCTCCAGTCTACGGATGTTGCAGAGGAAGCGATAGGGGCAATTAAAATACAGTATCTGATAGATACTCAGGATCCATACCAAGAAGGAGTAATCGAAAGCTTTATACAGAGGATGGGAGAGGAAGGGAACATAAGCGTTACGCGAGCTGAAGACCTTGAAAAAGCAAAAGTACTCGCCGGAGAAGATAAGATTACAGCGGCGGTACTTTTTACGGGAAATCCTCTTGAGATAAAGGTTTATGAGGGAACTAACAGGGTGAAGAACAGAACTGTGGAAGCGATCATGAACGGTTTTATCCAGACCGATAAGACAATTGCTGCTGTTATAAAGACAGCTCCGCAAGCTTTAGCCACACTCAGCACGCAGGAGGAAGAATATGCCGTTGAGAAGGATCTGGGCTATAGCCGCAGCATGATTGATTATTATGCTGTCAGTATGGCAGTGATGATTTCCTTTATGAGTATGATTACGGGTGCTAACGCATTTATGAATGAAAGGCAGAATAAGACCATCAACAGGCTGATCATCGCGCCACAGAACAGAGTATCCATGTTCCTCCAGAAGGTGATCGGCATGCTGCCGCAGACAATTCTTCAGGTTGCTGTAATCATGGGAATCAGCATAACAGTTTATGGTGCCCATTACGGAGCAGGAATCAGCGAGGTGTCCTATCTGTTCCTGATGTTTGTTGCTATTACCTTTTGCATGATTTCTCTTGGGGTAATTCTGGGATTGTTACTGAAGAAAATATCGCCATTTGTATTAATCATGTCCGTCCTTTGGATCATGATGTTCTTCGGGGGAACCTATTCCAAAGAACTTTATGTACCGGGAGTAACCAATCATATGCCGAATTATATCTTTCAACAGGCAGCCTATCAGCTTTCGGTCTTCGGTCGGTTTGAGCTGGTAACACAGGTGATTGTAATCTGTCTGATCATCACAGCAGCTGCCATGATGGTTGGAGCGGCTATATTCTATAATAAGGAGGAGGAACGATGAAGAATATTTGGATTATCACAAAATCAAATATTAAAAGGAATGCATTCGGGGTTCTTCTCTCCCTGTTCTGTGCTTTCTTTCTGTGCTTAATTCTTCATTCCATGGGAACTCTCGTGGCAGACATGACGACGGCTCCTGTATCCGTAGGATTAATCGACAAGGATCAGAGTGATTTATCAAAGGATTTCAGACGTTATCTTACGGAGAATTTAAATTATAAGC
>JAEZLY010000302.1 GCA_023414985.1 Bacillota bacterium
ATCAATCCTCATTTTCTTTATAATACACTGAATACAATCCGGTGGATGGCAAAGATCAAAGGAGAAGACAGCATATCAGATGCGCTGGTTGCTTTGGTAAAACTTCTGAGAGTCAGCATCAGCTTCGGAAATAATATGATTACACTGCAGGAGGAGATAGAATATATTGAAAACTATCTTCTGATCCAGAGATTGCGCTTCAACCAATTATTTGAAATCCGTTATGATATTAAAGAAGAACACAAAGCCATAAGTATTCCAAAGCTTATTCTGCAACCTATTGTAGAAAATTCTCTGATCTATGGGATTGATGAAGCTGAAAAACGGGAGGAATCGATTACCATTCATATTTTCACCAGAGATGCGGGGGAACAGATAGAAATAGTCGTTCAGGATAATGGAAGCGGGATTGATAAAGAGGTATTGGATAATATTTTTAAACAGGAACAGAACATTAATCGTTTCAGCAAGGTCGGATTAAATAATGTTAACCAAAGATTGAAATTATACCTGGGTGACGAATATGGTTTACGTATTCTTTCCTCGGTAGGAGTTGGAACTACTGTCATAATCAAAGTACCTAAGAAACCTCAATAGAAGGAGATAACGATGTATAAAATTATGATTGTTGACGATGAAATGCTGGTCCGAATTGGAGTGAAATCACTTATCAACTGGCAGGAGCTGGGCTTTGAAATTGTCGCAGAGGCCGGGAACGGACAGGCTGCTTTTGAAAAGTATGTAGCCTTGAAACCGGATATTGTGATTACCGATATCAAAATGCCAAAACAAGATGGGCTTTGGTTATCCAAGAAAATAAAAGAATATAATCCTAATACGGAAATCATTTTTCTCACCTGCTATGATGACTTCTCTTATGCAAAAGAGGCCATCCGGCTAAGAGTTTCAGATTATATCCTGAAAGCTGAGATGGAGGAGGAAGAACTGAAGAAGATTCTGCTGGAAAAGAAAAAAAAGCTGGATGCTTCCACAGGACAGGTATCCGACAGCCCCAGCGGAAGTCATATGAAAAAAAGTCAGCAGGAATATTTGCTGGGTTTATTATTAAGCAGCAACAGAAGTGATGAGCTTGTCAAAGCAGAATTTGATAAAGCCAATGTGCCCTGGAATTCAGGAAAATATTGCTTTGTGCAATTTGATTTCCGGGTTAGCCTCACAAATGATAAAAATTCAGAGGACCAGATTTCTAATATTATTACTGCATGTCTGGAGCTAATCATCAATAAGTTTGAGGATGAAGAAATAGAGATATTTACGAAGCAGTTTGGTAAATCAGTCACCTGCTTTCTGATGTCACATAATTTAAACGAAATAAAGATACAAAGATGCCTGGAGTATCTGAAGAGTTCGATCAAACAGTATTTTAATATTGGTTTCAAAAGTGCGAATTCACCAATCACCGACACAATAGAAGAGACCAGAGAATATCTCGACTGGATCTATGCGGCTTCCGATTACCTGTTTTATCTGTCTGAGGGAGAACATCTGACCAGAGAAATCATGAACAAGCCGGTGGACGGTCATTTCATCTATGATATGAATATGGTGAAGGAACTCTGCCATTTTATTGAGGAAGCAGACAGTGGGGCCATCTATAAAAAGATAGATGAATTAGAAGGGACGCTGGAGGAGCAGAAGGGAAATTCCCTGGAAGTAAAGCTCGAGCTGTCCCATATGATCAGTGATATCTTCAAGCGCTTTGATGTTGGCTTTCAGGAGGATAACGATATCTTCCTGTTCCAGAAGAAAGTAATTAATGCGGAGGAGCTGCAGGAGGTAATTGAGATTATCAAAGCGTTTGTAAAAAACCTGCTGGAAGAGAACAATATCGGCAGGGAGGATAACACAGACCTATTGATTAAGAAAGCGGTTCAATATATAGAGGATAATTATAAAGAAAAAATCTCGCTGGATGAGATTGCAGGCTATGTAGGGATATCAAAATACTATTTTTCAGTATTGTTTAAGAAGGAAAAGGAGATCACATTTTCTTCCTATCTGAATTCTGTAAGGATTGATAAAGCGAAACAATTATTAAAAAATCCCCAGGCTACCATAAACGATGTAGCATTTGAGGTGGGCTTTAATGATCCTCAGTATTTCAGCAAAACCTTTAAAAAATATGTCGGAATGACCGTGACAGACTATCGTAGTAAGTATGAAAAGTAAATTGACTTATCCTGTCATCTGTATCGGTAACTGGTTGAATGTGGAAGTTTGTTATATTATAATGATGTATAGCCATAGAAAAATATTATGGTAGCGTATATATAAATGATATGATGTGGGAGGAATAGAAAGAAATGAAACAGAAGTTACTGGCTATTATGACAATATTACTTTTACTTGAGGTTACTGCAGTAGATCAGAACACCATGGCAGTACGGTCTGCTTCCAAAGAAAAGAGCAGTACGGTTGTGCTGGATACACCATCCTTTGGATATTATCAGTCGGATCAGGTATCAGATAAAAAAAGCAAGCCGGTCAAGCTAAAATTAAAATCCTCCAAGACAAATAATATTACGGATGAAGAACAATGGTTTGAAAAGAATAAAATCTCGATTCCAACCTACCAGGTACCGAATTCGTTCCGAAACCTCTCCGGTAATCTTCCCGAAGGAATTGCTTCGGAATGGCAGGGTCTTATGATAACCTCAGCATTTTATGATGCTTCTTATATTTATTGTACTTACGGAAAGGACTTTTCTGAGGGGTACATCTTAACTATTTATGACTCGGAGACCCTTAAAATTGTGTATTCTCTGGACTTCTCCAATTACAGATACAGTCCGAAGTATGTCGTGGCGGATTACGACTATATTCAGCAGAGAATCAATTGGGCAGAGATTAAAGATAATATCCTGTATGTCTCTCATAGTCATAATACTTATGCAAAGAGCTCCAACAACCAGAATGCCTATATCACTGCCATCGACCTGACTGATCTGAGTATTCTGTGGAGAACAAAAGCACTGGTTAGCAATTCTTATAATTTCGTGATTTTGGACCATGTAATCATCTGCGGCTACGGGTTTACAGCGGAGCCGGATTATCTATACCAGGTTGACCTAAATACAGGAAAGGTACTTGATAAACAGCCCATAAAGACCGCCGCTTCTTATATTATTAAGAAGGGTAGCACTTTATATGTGCGTACCTATAATACGGATTATCAATTTAAGATTGCACAGTAATACCCTTCCGATGAATAAGGCTTAAGAGGAGGCTCAGTGGAACCAGAAAATTATTACCGATACCCAGGCTATATCATATTTTAGAAAAAAATGAAACAATCAAGGGCAGAGTATATTCTTAAGAGATATCCTCTGCCTCTTTTATTGTCACGGACCATAGAAAGCGTTGCAAATTTACTAGGAAAATAGATCACATAGGTAAAATATACACATAAACATATTGACACAGGTGGTATAGTATGTTATTATCCTAAATCATAGAAAATATATATGAATAATATGAATGCTGATCGAACAAAAAAGGAGGAATGGAAATGAAGAAATTAATTTCATTATTAACGGTACTGACGCTGGCAGGAGCTTTCTTGATCGGATGCTCAGGTAAAGGTGCAGTTGCTGACAAGGCTACAACAGCAGCTCCGACGGCGGCAGAAGCTGCTGTAACAGAGGCCCCCGAAACAGCAACGGCAGCCCCCACAGACGCAGTGAAGGAAGGTAAGACGATTACAATAGGGGCCAGCTCTACTCCTCATGCAGAGATTTTGGAGCAGATAAAACCAATCCTTGCTCAGGAAGGTTACGAACTGAAGATTGTTATTTATCAGGACTATGTTCAGCCAAATGTTGCACTTGATAGTGGTGACTTGGACGCGAATTATTTTCAGCATCAGCCCTACCTAGATCAATACAATAAGAAAAATGGTACCGACCTGGTATCTGCAGGCTCCATACATTATGAGCCCTTTGGAATATATCCCGGTAAAATTGCAAGCATCGATGAACTGAAGAGCGGATCAAAGATAGCAGTTCCCAACGATGCTACCAATGAGGCAAGAGCACTCCTTCTTCTGGAAGCCCAGGGCATTATCAAGCTGAAAGACGGAGCAGGACTGAATGCAACAAAAAATGATATCGCCGAGAACCCCAAGAATATAGAAATTGTAGAGCTTGAAGCGGCTCAGATCGCTCGTTCCTTACCGGACGTAGAGCTTGCTGTCATCAATGGAAATTATGCAATTGAAGCAGGGTTAAATGTATCCAAGGATGCGATTGCGGTAGAGGATAGGGATTCCCTTGCGGCACAGACTTACGGAAATATTGTGGCTGTAAAATCAGGAAATGAGAACAGAGAAGACATCAAAGCTCTGATAGCAGCCTTGCAGAGTGATGCGGTAAAACAGTATATTAATGACACATACCAGGGCGCTGTTGTTCCGATCTTCTAAAAGCTGGATATTAATCTTTATAATATTACTAGTAAAATGTGAAATGCTCTTTCCCCGGGGGCAGCTGCCCCTTTGGAAAGAGCATTTTCGAAACGGTGCCTTAGCCAAAGGGAAAGGCGAAGGTCTGCAAAACCTGGATTATCGGTTCAAATCCGGTAGGCACCAATAACAAAAACAAGATTGAATAATCACTTCAGAACTCATCAAACGTTGGGTTCTTTTTATTTCAGGGCTTCTATGGGAAATATTGTGATATCGTTACTCTTTAAAAAACTGGCACAAATCCGGTTTCATCTGTTATTATAGAATAAATCAATCATGTTAGGGATCACAGAACAATAGACAAAGTCGTGAGTGGAGGATGCTATGGTTAATAAGGAAAGAATAACAGAGGAATTCATAAGGCTTGTAGAAATAGATTCTATATCCTACAGAGAAAGAGTACTGGCCGACGTATTGAGAAAATCTTTGACTGAGCTTGGGTTTATTGTAACAGAGGATAATGCCGGTCAATACTATGCCGGTAATTGCGGTAATATTTACGGGTATCTGGAAGGAACCCTGGAAGGGAATCCGATCCTGTTCTCCGCTCATATGGATACGGTAGAACCCGGGTTGAATAAAAAAGCAGTCCTTCATCAGGATGGTACAATTACGAGCGACGGAAGCACCGTTCTCGGTGCAGATGATCTGTCCGGAATTGTCTCCATTCTGGAGGCTGTAAGAACGATTCAGGAGCTGGGATTGCCGCACAGAAGTATCGAGGTTCTGTTTACAATCGCGGAGGAGGTATATATCCGCGGAAGTGAAGTATATGATTACTCCGCCATTCGTTCCAAGGAGGCTTATGTACTTGATTTATTCGGACCGGTTGGAACAGCGGCTCTTTCGGCACCGACGCTGGTATCCTTCACCGCCGAAATAAAAGGGAAGGCTTCTCATGCCGGCTTTGCTCCTGAAGAGGGCATCAATGCGATCGCAATTGCAGCGGAAGCTGTAGCCGGGATCAGACAGGGCAGGATTGATGAGGAGACAACAGTTAACATTGGTCTGATCGAAGGAGGCAAGGCAAGAAATATTGTTTCGGAGCTCTGTACCCTGAAGGGCGAGGTACGAAGCTTAAAGCACGAGAAGGCAACCTCTGAGGCAGACAGGATTGAGGAAATTTTACGGAAGATAGCCACAGCCCACGGGGCGAAAGCTGAGTTTTTAACGGAATTCGGATGCCTGGCTTATCAGGTTGAGAAGGAGCATCCTGTTGTCAGAAGATATGCAAGAGCCTGCAGGGAGCTGGGATATGCTACGGATTATGTCTCAACCTTTGGAGGCAGCGATAATAATAATTTCCATCGCAACGGGATTACAGGGATTGTAATAGCCTGCGGAATGAATCAGGTCCATTCCTGTAGTGAATATACCCATACTGAGGAACTGACGAAATGCTCCAATATTGTGCTGAAGCTGATGACCGGAAAGGACTGTGAGCTATGAAAAACCCGTTAAGCTATCAATCTACGGAATATGACTGCGGACCCACCTCCATGCTGAATGCAATCAATATTCTGTTCCACAGAAAGGATATCTCTCCCGATGTAATCAAGAGCATCATGCTTTATTGTCTGGATAGCTATAATAAAAAGGGCGAAGCTTATAAAAGCGGCACCACCGGCATGGCCATGATGTTTCTGGCGAACTGGCTTAACCAATTCGGTAAGGTGAAGAAATGGCCTATCCAGTGTGAGATGCTGAACGGAGAGTCTGTTAAGATCAGCCAGAACAGCAGGGTTGCAGAATGTCTGGGACAGGGTGGAGTCGCGGTGGCGCGGGTCATGCTGGGTGGCTGGCATTATGTTCTGCTAACGGGGATAGACGACCAGTATATCTCTCTATTTGACCCTTATTACAGGGTTAAGCCGTTTCCAATGCATGGAATAGAGATGATCATGGACGAACCGACAAGAAGGAACCGCAGGGTCAGACATGAAATTCTGAACAGTGATGGTCAAGGCTATTATTCTTTTGGGAAAGCGGAGACCAGAGAATGTATGCTGATCTATAACAAAAATACCAGAAGGACGATGGACAGCATTGAATATATGATCTGATAAAGAAGAACGGTAAATAGCGAGGCTATTTCAAAAAAGCACAAGATAGCATAAGGTCAAGATAACGGCATCCCATAATGCACTGTTACCTTGACCTTAGCTGTCAACGGATATTTGAAACAGCCTCAAACCTTCTTTCCTGCTGCTTTGGAGTTTCTAATCAGATTATATGAAAAACATAAATTCAGAATCGGGCTTATGCTTTTCAGCCTCTGTGACCAGATCATAAAGGGAAATCTGCTGCAGGGTAGTACGGATTGCAGAATCGAGCGGCAGATAAGCCAGCTGATCGATGGCTGTCTCAATATCTGCGGCTTTTTCCTTCACCGTCTCTTCTGCAGTTTCAAATAAAGAGGTCTCAACGGAAGCCAGAACATCGTAAACCGAAATCTGTTTCTGAGGTCTGGACAATTGATACCCTCCTTGGGAACCCTTGATAGAATTGACGATTCCGCCATGCTTCAATAATGAAAAAACCTGTTCCAGATATATTTTTGAAATACCAAGCTTCTCAGAAATACTGATCAATGTAATATATTCATTCTCTCCGTTATCCTGTGCCATACTGGTTGTTGCAGCAAGTGCATAACGACCCTTAGCCGATAATCTCATTTTTAAACACCTCATTTCATACCTATTTTCTATGTTATAAATCATATCGAATGATTGCGGCTGTGTCAATAGCATATAATATATATATGTTTTAAAAGTTTTTTGCGTTTTCCTATTGACATTATCCCCGGAATGGAATAATATAATCATAAACATACAAAACATATATGAATTATATAAATTATTAGGAGGTAGTTTTATGGCAAAGATATATAAAAGCTTAACAGAATTAGTTGGAAAGACACCACTATTGGAATTATCCAACTACGAGAAGAAGAACGGATTAGGAGCAGCTGTCATTGCTAAGTTGGAATACTATAATCCGGCAGGAAGTGTGAAGGACAGAATTGCAAAAGCGATGATTGATGATGCGGAGCAAAAAGGAGTCTTAAAGCCGGGTTCGGTTATCATTGAACCTACCAGCGGAAATACTGGTATCGGCCTTGCTTCCATAGCTGCAGCCAGAGGATATCGTCTGATCCTGACCATGCCGGAGACGATGAGCATCGAAAGAAGAAACCTGCTGAAGGCATATGGAGCTGAGCTTGTATTGACAGAGGGTGCAAAGGGTATGAAGGGGGCAATCGCCAGAGCCAATGAGCTTGCAGAAGAGATCCCGAATTCCTTTATCCCGGGACAGTTTGATAACCCTGCCAACCCGTCAGTACACAGAGCAACTACAGGTCCCGAGATCTGGGAAGATACTGACGGCAAGGTGGATATTCTGGTGGCAGGTGTCGGTACCGGCGGAACCATTACAGGTACCGGTGAATTCCTGAAATCACAGAAGGCCGGAGTGAAAGTGGTTGCTGTAGAACCGGATGACTCACCTGTATTATCCGAGGGCAGACCCGGACCTCATAAAATCCAGGGTATCGGTGCAGGCTTTGTACCTCAGGTACTGAATACCAATATCTATGATGAAATTATCAGAGTAAAGAATGACGATGCTTTTGCTATCGGCAGAGAATTATCCAGAACAGAAGGCCTTTTGGTAGGCATTTCCTCCGGTGCAGCATTATGGGCTGCGACTGAGCTTGCAAAGCGTCCTGAGAATAAGGGCAAGACCATCGTTGTAATCCTCCCCGATACCGGTGAAAGATACTTATCCACTCCTTTATTCTCTGAATAATCAATAACTCGTTACCCTACTTTTTTCATAAATTCATATTTCCCTAAAGCAGAACCCTTTATTCTTAGGTGAGAACCCCTACGGTCGGAGTCATCCGGCTGATTGGGCTCTTATCACAGAACAAGGGGTTCTTTTTTCGCTGCCTGCTTTCAGCTGTATGGAACAATCTGGTTGAGTATCCCGGTTTTTTATTGTACAATAACCTAAAGCTCATTATTATATGGTGCTAGGCAATACCGGAGCATCAGTCTTTGATTTTATAACAAATAAATTGATTGAACACGAAAGGAATAATAATATGCTTCAAAAAATATCGGACAGGGTATATATTCTTCCCCCTTCTCAGGAGACGGACAGGCCATCCTTAGGTCTGGTTTGCGGCGATAAATTCAGCCTGGCCATTGATTCGGGTATCTCACCAAATCATGCGAGGGAATTTTTAACGGAGTACGGTAAGCTCAACTGTTCTCCCTTACATTATCTGATCCTGACCCATCATCATTATGATCATGTATTCGGTATTAGCGAGATGAACTTGCTGACCCTTGCGCATGAGAAGATAGAAGAGGAGCTTCGATTGATGAGAAGCTATCATTGGGATGATGTGTCGCTGGCTTCCCTCGTGGAGAAAGGAATCATTCCGCAGTTCGGAGCAGAATGTATCAAGACAGAGAACAAAGACAGAGAAAATCTCGGGATCGGATCAGTTGATATGACCTTTTCTGCATCCGTTACTATTGATCTGGGCGGTATTATCTGTGAAGTGAAGGAAATTGAGAATTCCCATGTGGATGGCTCGGTTATTATTTATATACTTGAGGAGAAGGTACTGTTTCTCGGCGACTGTATCTATGGCAGCCGACATAACGGAGTATACGGATATAGTAAAGAAAAATATGACAAGCTTAAGACTGCTGTCTCTGCCTATGATGCAGACTATTTTATCATTTCTCATGAGGAAATACAGGATAAGAAGGGAATGGCAGCAATATGGGAAGGGATAGAAAAGGAAGCTACCTTTTTCTGATACCGATAGTAGAGATTGATGAATCGGTTTGCACAGAATATGATGATATCATGATAAAAGAAAAGGAATGGAGGGGTGAAGATGAAGTTATTGATTATGCATGGCAGTTATAGAAAGAACGGCAACACCGGTACGATTGTAAAGCTGCTGCAGCAGCATTTGACGGAAGAGGCAAAAAAACTGGAGGAAACGGTAGACATTGAGGTCATATCCTTCAGTGAGCAGCAGATTGAAGTCTGTAAAGGCTGCAGGGCCTGCTTTGATCATTCCGAGCAGAGCTGCCCGCAGAAGGATGATGTACTTAAGCTCTATGAAACGATGAAACAGGCTGACGGAATCATCTTAGGAAGTCCGGTTTATGTGGAGGATGTCACCGGAAGCATGAAGAACTGGATCGACCGCATGGCATTTAGCTGCCATAGACCGTTCCTGTCAGGAAAACCGGTGCTGCTGTTTGTAACGTCAGGTGCAAAGACGACAAACCATGCGGTACGAACCATGGGTGCAGCGATTAGCGCCTGGGGAGGAGTCATAGCCGGAAGCAGTTATTATCAGATGGGCGAATTGATGAGCTCGGAGACGGCAAAGCGCAGGTTTGGAGAGAAGATCAGAAGACAATCCATTTTGCTGCTGCAGGCAGTCAAGAACGGAAAGCCGTCCCTATATTCCCTCGTCGCATTTACAATTCAGCAAATGTACTGGAGGCGGAAGGAAGACGATAACTCGGTTGATTACCGTTATTGGAAGGAACATGGTTGGCTGGAACAGAAATGCTACTATTATGATAGTGACAGTAAGCGGGGTTTGCGACTACATATGGCAAGAATTCTCGGGCTCCTTGCCGGGAGATATTATGTTCGGGATTAAGTACGGGCAGCATTCGGCTTAATGTATTTATAATCTGGCTATAATGTAAAATAAGAATCGGGCTGTTAGAATAATAGGTATAACATTACGGCAACATCAGCGTGCTATTAGGTTGAGGAGGAAATCTTGTGAAAAAAGTTATAAAAATACTTGCAGCGATCGTTATTTTGGGCGGCATCGGCTTTATCTATTATTATAATGCCCTTCCGGCATTGAATATTCATTCTCCGGGCTTCTGGTGGTTTATTCTTATCGCCTTGATTGCAGTAACCGCCATAGCGGGAATAGCTGCAAATTACGGTAAAGGTGTAGGTGTGGTGAAAAAGTCACCGGGTAAGCTTTTGCTTATCGTCCTTGGAAGTGTCACCGGTGCAATGATTGTTATCTTTATTATTGGAGGGATTTTATCCTCTCCTGTCGTTAATGCAAAGAAATATCAGAAGCTGTTAACGATCACGGACCATAATTTTACGGATGATATCAAGGAAATCTCCTATAAAGACATACCGATCCTTGATAAGGATTCGGCAGCTCTTCTTGGCTCCAGAAAGATGGGCAGCATAGCGGAGTATGTCTCCCAGTTTGAAGTGGCTTCCAATTATACACAGGTTAATTATCAAGGAGTCCCGGTCAGAGTCACTCCATTAAAATACGGAAGTGTGTTCAAATGGCTGACTAACAGATCCCAGGGAATTCCCGCTTATTTAAGAATCGATATGACCACACAGAATGTGGAAATGGTTAAATTGCAGGAGGGAATGAAATATTCGGAATCCGAGCATTTCGGAAGGAACATCTATCGTTATCTGCGGTTCCATTTTCCTACCTATGCTTTTGATACGATCAACTTTGAGATTGATGACAACGGGGTTCCCTGTTGGATCTGTCCTGTGAAGAAATATACCATCGGGTTATTTGGTGGTCAGACCATAGGAAGGGTAGTTGTCGTCAATGCAGTCAATGGTGATATTTCTGATTATGCCGTATCCGAGGCTCCGACCTGGGTTGACCGGGTATACTCGGCTGAGCTTCTGATCTCCCTGTATGATTATTATGGAACGTTAAAGCATGGCTATTGGAATTCCAGATTCGGACAGAGGGATGCGTTACAGACCACGGATGGTTATAATTATATTGCCATGGAGGATGATGTCTGGGTATACACCGGTGTGACCTCCGTAGGCTCCGACGAATCAAATGTTGGTTTTGTATTAATGAATCAGAGAACCGCGGAGACAAGATTTTATCCCATCTCCGGTGCGGAGGAATTTTCCGCAATGGCTTCTGCTGAGGGTCAGGTGCAGCATCTTGGCTATAAGGCAACCTTCCCGCTGCTTCTAAATACCGGGGGCGAGCCTACTTATTTTCTGGCACTGAAGGATGCTGCGGGTTTGGTAAAGAAGTATGCCATGGTCAACATCGCACAGTACCAGATCGTAGCGATTGGCGACACGGTAAGTGACTGTGAGAAGACCTATCTGGAATTAATGAAGTCCAGCGGTATCAGCGTTGCCGATACCTCAAAACTGCCGAAAGTCAAAGGAACCATCGCAAAGATCTCCGATTGTGTCATTGACGGAAATACGCACTATCTTATCTTATTAAATAATAATGATCAGATTTTTGACATTCTGGTGAGTGATTTCCTTCCGATTGTTAAGTATGATGTCGGTGACACCATAACCTTTACCTATTCCACAGGTACGGAAGTCAATACAGTGTTGGGTATTGAGTAGATATAAATTTTAATAGAATAAACTTGAATTTTTAACAAGAGACACTCAATCTAAACAGATCCAATACCGGTGTAAATGCGGATTGAAGGATATGTTAGGGCTGAGTGTCTTTTTTCGTGGATAAAAAATGCATTCGGATAAGCAAGGAGGCTCCAACAATCTGACACTTTATGATTTGTGCAAATACGTGACTATATCACGGAATATAAATGGAGAATAGATATAATGAAATCATAGAAAAACAGCAACAATAAGCTGTAAAGAAAGTGAGGAGACTAAGCATGAGTGCATTGAAAATAACGAAAAATAATTTTGAGCAGGAGGTTATTCAATCTGACAAACCTGTATTATTAGATTTTTGGGCATCCTGGTGCGGGCCTTGCCGTATGGTCAGCCCCATCGTGGAGCAGGTGGCGGAGGAAGTAAGTTCTGCTAAGGTAGGAAAAATCAACGTTGACGAAGAGCCGGAGCTGGCACAGGCCTTTCGTGTCATGAGCATACCGACTCTGGTAGTAATGAAGAACGGGAAGGTCGTACAGAGTAGCGTAGGTACCAAGTCAAAGCAGGCAATCTTATCCATGCTTCAATAAGATCATAAAGGGCGGAGCTCCTTGTATCGCAGACGGCAGCTCCGCCCTTCTTCTTATGAATGATATTACTGAATACACAGATTCCATATAAGTATCTGCGATTGATACTTTGATCGGAAGCATGGTTATGATAGAATAAGATCATAGAATAATTAGTGAATTAGGAGGTAGAAGTAATGGAGGGTTTGATTGCCTCGAATGGAGTAAGCTTTATCCTTGTCTTTCTGGAGGGGTTATTATCCTTCTTTTCACCCTGTGTGATACCGCTTATTCCTGTTTATATGAGTTATCTGGCAGGCAGCGGAAAAATAGAATTAGAAGACGGAACGATTGTATATGAAAGAAAAAAGGTATTCCTGCATACGGTATTTTTCACGCTGGGAATTTCATTTGCCTTTTTTGTATTAGGAATGTCCTTTACTGCCCTTGGAAGCTTTTTCAGTGAGAATAAATTGCTGTTTACCAGAATAGGTGGAATTATCATCGTTGTATTGGGCTTATTTCAGTTGGGAGTTCTGGATTTTTCTTTTTTGCAGCGGGAGAGAAAGCTTAATCTCAACTTTACGGAGCGTAAGATGAATCCGATTGTGGCACTGATTATGGGCTTTACCTTCAGTTTTGCGTGGACGCCCTGTATCGGGCCGATGCTGTCCTCCGTCCTCATTATGGCTTCCGGGGCGGCAACAGCCTTGACAGGGAATCTGCTGGTACTTGTCTATGCGGTTGGTTTTCTGATTCCATTCCTTTTGCTGGGACTTTTTACAACGCAGGTACTCCGCTTTTTAAAATCGAGGCAGAAGCTTCTGAAATATACAATTAAAGTGGGCGGGATTATTCTGATCTTCATCGGTATTATGATTTTTACCGGTTGGATGAACGGTCTGTCCGGTTACTTAAACTCCTTTGCCGGTAATACGCAACCCGCGGTACAGAAGGAGGAACCGGTAAAGGAAGACCCCACGAACGAAAGCGGGAATTCGAAAGACAATACAAATACAGATACCACGAAGGAAGAAAATAAGGATCAAGGTAACAAGGAGATTATTCCGGCCTTTGATTTCACCCTCACAGATC
>JAEZLY010000002.1 GCA_023414985.1 Bacillota bacterium
GGTATCCATCGGAAGACCCGGAGACCATGATCATAGGAGATATCATGGCAGGATCGAATAATTTTGAAAGAATGTAAAATAATATTAGTACCTCAAGAATTTAGATTGGTACGGAACGAAGGGTGAAAATATGGGAAATTATGAAATGGGATCGCAGCTTCCGATTGGTCTTGGGCTGGCGCTGGAACAAAATAAGGCAATGGATGATTTCTATTCCTTGTCACCGGAAGAACAACAAAGAATCGTTGACCAAACACATGGAATGCAGTCTACGAAGGAAATAGCAGCTTATGTGCAATCCGTCCTTCCGCTGAAATAGGATTTCAGTAAAGATGGAAACGATAATAATAAACTAAGAAACCAATCGATAGAATTAAGCTATTGATGGTTTCTTTTTTTTGCTTGTGTAATAAATAATTTATTTAATAATTTATATATCGAAAAGTAAAAGTTAAGGAATACGACCTGGACAAATGGAGATAAATAAACAATTTTATAGGAAACCTTAAGAAAGGGATACATTTCGGACAGAGGGAAATGTATCCCTTTCTTCATTTTGATGATAAGTTTGGCGAATGGCCTGATTATTTCCCAGTAAAATATAATATAAAAATACTTGAAAAAATATATAAAAAGAATATAATAAAACATATAAAATATTTACCTTATAATTTAGAAAAGGAGATATCTCAATGAAAAAAGTAAAGATTGGTTTTGCCCCTACAAGAAGAAGTATTTTCAGCGCACCCGATGCAATTAAATATGCAAATCTCACCAGAGAGAAACTGAAGGAATTTGAGATTGAGTTTGTAGACATCACAGACATTAATGAGGAAGGCTTATTTTACGATGAGCAGGATAGAAAAAGAATAGAGGATAAATTCAGGAAAGAGGAGATTGATGGCTTGTTCTTTCCCCACTGCAATTTTGGAACGGAATATGTTGTTGCAAGACTTGCTAAGGAATTGAATGTTCCGGTACTACTATGGGGACCCAGGGATGAACGTCCGGATGAGAACGGGATCCGTTTGAGAGACAGCCAGTGCGGTCTGTTTGCAACCGGTAAGGTGCTTCGGAGATTTCAGGTGCCATTTACATATCTTACGAACTGTAGATTAGAGGATCCGGAATTTAAAAGGGGTATCTTTGATTTCCTGGCAGTCTGCAATGTGGTAAAGACCTTCCGGAATACCAGAATACTCCAGATTGCTCCTAGACCCTTTGACTTCTGGTCCACCATGTGTAACGAAGGCGAATTGCTGGAGCGTTTTAATATACAGTTGTCACCAATCCCGATGCCTGAGCTGACAGAAGCTGTGAGAAAAGCAAAGCAGGATAAGAATGAAGTTCAGAAGGTAATAGAGTATTGCAGGAATAACATGAATATCAAGATAAAGGATTCGGAACTGGAAAGCGTCGCAGCGCTGAAGGTGGCAATGAAAGAGCTTGCCGGATATTACGGCTGTAACGCAATTGCGATCCAGTGCTGGAATGCTTTACAGGGAGAGCTTGGTATCATGCCTTGTGCAGCTAATTCTCTGCTGAATGAAGAAGGAGTTCCGGTTGTCTGTGAGACGGATATCCACGGTGCAATTACTGCCCTGCTGGTGGAAGCTTCAACCCTGGATGATACCAGAAGCTTCTTTGCCGATTGGACTGTCCGTCATCCGGATGATGAGAACGGAGAGCTGCTGCAGCATTGCGGTCCCTGGCCAATCTCGGTGGCAAAGGAGAAACCGACCATCGGTTATCCTCTTGCATTTGACCATCCCGGTGCGGTAGAAGCGGAAGCAAAGCACGGTAAGATGACGCTATGTCGATTTGACGGTGATAACGGTGAGTACTCCATGCTGCTTGGCAATGCAGAAGGTGTGGATGGACCCTATACAAAAGGTACGTACGTCTGGGTGAAGGTAACCAATCTAAAGCGCCTCGAGGATAAATTGGTATGCGGTCCTTACATTCATCATTGTGTCGGAATTCATAAGGACGTGGTTCCTGTCTTATATGAGGCATGTAAATATATCGGAGTGAAGCCGGAATTATATGATCCGATTGAGGAAGAAGTAAAGGCACACATCAGAGGTGAAATGTAAACGAAGCATCTTCCCATCTGGAAGAGGCTGTGCACTGGAATGGAGGTAACAATGACGAATTTAAAAGCAAAATCCTTTGAACTTCGAAAGGATGTACTCAATATGATCTACCAGGCGAAGACCGGGCATATCGGCGGGGACTTCTCCGTCATGGATATTCTGGTTACCCTGTATTATAAGCAGATGAACATATCTCCCGAGCTTAGTGATGCTCCGGAGCGTGATTTATTTATACTAAGCAAAGGACATACCGTGGAGGCACTCTACGCAGTACTTTCGGACAAAGGCTTTTTCCCGAAGGAGGATTTGAAGACCTACTCCCAGTTTCAATCCCACTATATCGGACATCCAAACAATAAGATTAAAGGAATTGAGATGAATTCCGGTTCTTTGGGACATGGACTTTCTGTCTGTATCGGCATGGCTCTGGGGGCAAGGATGAGCGGCCTGGCTAACCGGGTCTTCACCGTCATGGGAGATGGTGAGCTGGCGGAGGGCTCAGTATGGGAAGGTGCTATGGCAGCAGGACATTATAAACTGGATAATCTGTGTGCAGTCGTAGACCGTAACAGACTGCAGATCTCGGGAGGAACCGAAGAGGTTATGTCCCAGGACAGTCAGGACGAGAGATGGGCAAGCTTTGGGTGGCATGTCATCCATGCAGTCGGCAATGATTGTGACTCCTTAAACCTTGCCTTTGAAGAGGCGAAAGCCACGAAGGGCAGACCGACGGTGATTATCGCGGATACGACAAAGGGCTGCGGGGTTTCTTTTATGGAAAATAATGCGGCATGGCATCATAAGATACCTTCGGCCGAGGAGTATGCTAAGGCACTGGAGGAACTGGAGATAAGGAGGGCATCAGCAAATGAATAATATACCTAATCGACAGGCAATCTGTAATGTACTGGTTGAAAAAGCAAATACAGATAAAGAGATTGTTGTACTGTGCAGCGATTCCAGAGGTTCGGCCTCTTTGACCGATTTCGCCAAGGCGCATCCCGGAAAGTTCATTGAGGTCGGAATTGCCGAGCAGAATCTGGTCAGCATCTCCGCGGGACTTGCAAAGACGGGAAAGAAGGTATTTGCAGCATCCCCTGCCTGCTTTCTGTCAACCAGAAGCATGGAACAGGCAAAGGTGGATGTTGCCTATTCCAATACCAATGTCACCCTGATCGGCATCAGCGGAGGCGTCAGCTACGGCTCCCTTGGCATGACCCATCATTCCAATCAGGATATCGCAACCATGGGCTCTATTCCGAACATGAGAGTTTATATTCCGAGTGACCGTCATCAGACAAAATGCCTGATAGAATCGCTGTTGGAGGATAAGAAGCCTGCCTATGTCAGAGTGGGACGTAACCCAGTCGAGGATATTTATAACGAGACGGAAATCCCCTTTGAGATGGATCAGGCAACAGTCCTAAAGGAAGGAAAGGATCTGGCGATCATCGCCTGCGGAGAGATGGTAAGACCTGCCCTGCTTGCAGCGCAGGAGCTTGAGAAGCAGGGAATTACAGCGACTGTACTTGATATGTACTGTGTGAAGCCAATCGATGAGAAGGCGGTGATCAAGGCAGCAATCAATGCGAAAGCAGTGATTACTGTGGAAGAGCATTCCTATATCGGTGGCCTTGGTGCGATGGTATGTCAGATCGTATCCAGAGAATGTCCGAAAAAGGTGAAGAACCTTGCCCTTCCCGATGCACCGGTGGTTGGCGGTAAATCACAGGAGGTATTTGATTATTACGGGCTAAACGCAGAAGGGATTGTGAAAGCAGCAATGGAGATGATAAAGGATGGCAGGTAAATATATCTTAGGAATTGATCAAAGTACCCAGGGTACAAAGGCACTTCTCTTTGATGCGAACGGAAAAATTATTGGAAGAAGTGATCTGCCTCATGATCAGATTGTGAATGAGCTCGGATGGGTAGAACATAATCCGACTCAGATTTATGACAATACCCTCGCTGTCGTGAAGGCTCTGGTAGAAAAAACTGCAATAGAGAAATCGGACATCGCAGCCATCGGTCTGACCAATCAGAGAGAGACAGCGGTTGTATGGAATAAAAAGAGCGGGTCACCGATCTATAATGCAATCGTCTGGCAATGTGCCAGAGGAGCTTCCATCTGCAAGCGGCTGGAAAGCCATGCGCAGCTGATTCAAAGCCATACGGGATTAAGCCTGTCTCCCTATTTTACTGCAGCCAAAATCGCTTGGGTCTTGGAGAATGTGGAAGGGGCCAAAGAGGAATCGGAGCAGGGGCGGCTTGCTTACGGAACTATGGACAGCTGGCTTATTTATAAACTAACCGGTAAAAAAAGCTTTAAGACGGACTATTCCAATGCATCAAGGACCCAGCTCTTTGATATCCGGGAGCTTCGTTGGGATACTGAGATCTGCACATTGTTCGGATTGAATCCGAGCTGCCTTGCAACGGTGTGTGATTCTAATTCCATGTTTGGAGATACAGACCTGGAAGGCTATCTGGAGCAGCCGATTCCGATCTATGGAGTGCTGGGTGATTCTCATGCGGCTTTATTCGGTCAGCATTGCATTCAGAAGGGCATGGTGAAAGCAACCTATGGGACCGGATCGTCCATTATGATGAATATTGGGGAGGAGCCGATCTATAGTCAAAAGGGTATTGTTACTTCGCTTGCCTGGGGGATGAACGGTAAAGTCGAATATGTTCTCGAAGGAAATATCAATTATACCGGCGCAGTCATCAGCTGGATCAAAAATGATTTGAATCTGATACAGAATGCTTCGGAAGCAGAAACGCTTGCCTATGCCGCCAATCCCTCTGACACGACATACCTGGTGCCTGCTTTTTCCGGCCTTGGAGCACCCTATTGGAACAGTGAGGCAACTGCGATGATCTGCGGGATGACAAGGACGACAGGAAAAGCAGAGTTGGTAAAGGCTGCCCTTGAATCAATCGCCTATCAGATCGCAGATGTGATCAATGTGATGGCGGAGGAATCCGGATTGGGAATTAAGAAGCTTAAGGTTGACGGCGGACCCATCAGAAATAACTATCTGATGCAATTCCAAAGCGATATCATCAATTGCTCGGTGCAGGTTCCGGAGATGGAGGAGTTATCGGTAATCGGGACAGCATATATGGCGGGTATACGGTTCGGATTATATGATCCGGACATGATTTTTTCGGATATCAAGGCGAAAGAATTTCAGCCGTTGATGGAGGATGAGATACGAATGGAACGGTATCGGAATTGGAAGGATTCTGTTGCATTGGTTATGAACCGTAATACAAATAAATAGATATCAATAAACAAAGCATAAATCCCCTGCTCTTATATTTAAAGAGCAGGGGATTTTAAAAGGACGAATATATATTATTTTACTTATTTGTGAATTCTTAACTGACCAAGCTTCTGGAAAATATTGCGTTTTTTCTGATTCATGCTGGCAACGAAAAAATCACAGTTATAATATTTTTCGGAATTGATCAGGCTTGCCGGAATACTGGAAAGCTGCTCGTTGGAGTTTAGGTATAAATTTGTGCTGCTGATATACATATAGATATCCTCCTTTGATATGGGAATATTCTGTTATTTGTCATTATTGCTTTGCTATAACCTTATTATAATCACTGTTTGACTTTATGTATATAATCTGGTAATCTAAAAATATCAGCAGAATTGGTACTTATAATACAAAACATATGTTTGATATTCCGGAAAACATGATTTGGAAGGTGCTTGTATGGCGATACGATTTTGGGAGATTTATGAAGAAACAAAAGATCAGTTCCGGCTTAAGATCGTAGCCGGGAAGACAGGAATGGATACTGTAGTAAGCTGGGTACATATGCTGGAGGATGAAACCATTGTCACCAGATTCCATGGAGAGGAACTGGCAATCACCACAGGGATGAAAGCCGGCCAGCCAAACTGGTTGCTTAATCTGGTACAGGAGATGGCAAAGGATGAGTGTGCCGGGATTATCATTAATACAGGGATGTATCTGCAGCAAATCCCTGCCGAAGTGATCAACTGGTGTGACGAGCATCGATTTCCGCTTCTGGAGATGCCCTGGGAGATTTCCATCACCAGCTTAATCCAGGATTATTGCATGAGAATTATTGATCAGCAGCAATATGAGAAGAAGATCAGTAATGCGTTCCGTGAGATTATCCAGGGTCGAAACGAACCGGAGCAGAGACAGATTCTGGAACCAAGATATGATATCAGCGGAACCTTTCAGGCTTTCTGCCTGAATGTGAAGAAATCGATAGAAGAAGAAACTTATCTGAACCAGGCATTGTTTAAGCTGGAGAATTTATTTGGTTTATGGAAGGGTAATAAGAAAATCTATATCTCTTATGGACTGATCCGCATGGATGATTTTATTGTACTGGTGCTGAATAATATGCAGGAAAAAGCTCTTTCGGAGCTGCCTGATTTAATCCTGCAGAGCTTTAAGTATTTTGTACAGAAGAACTGCTTCTTTCTGGGGATCGGGCCTGGAATAATGCGGATCGAAAATCTCTCTGTCAGCTATAAAAGGGCAAGAACAGCAATGAAGATGGCAATAGGGACGGGCAGGGAAATCGTGAAATTTGAGGAAATGGGGTTCTATAAAATACTCTTTTCTCTTGACGATTCAGAAATACTTACGAACTATGCTACTGAGATACTGGGTTCTCTGGAACGCTATGACAGGGAACACAACACTGCATACATAGATACCCTACGCAGTTATATCAAGAATGACCGAAGCATCATCAGGGTAGCGGAGGACACCTTTACCCATAGAAATACGGTCAACTACCGAATACAGAAGATGAAAAGGATGCTCGGCTGTGAATTGAAGAGCCCGGATGAGCTTTTTGTTTATCAGGTAGCCTTTTACATCAGAGATTTGGAGAAAAAGAGGTAGGATAAATGCTGTCAGTTTTTTTATATTGCAGCGGTGTCATATGTACCTGAGCCCTAAAATGCTTATGAAAAGAGGATGCATCCCGAAAACCGCAGGAATAGGCAATCTCCGTAACAGAAAGATCAGCTTCCTTCAGGAGTTTTTTGGCGATATCGATTCGGTACATGATCAGGTAGTGCTGAGGAGAAGCTTCCATATGAGTCATAAAGAGCTTGTATAAGTAGGTTCGGTCGATATGCAGGTAATTTGCGATATCCGAAATTTTTATATCATAGGTATAATTATTATGAATATACTCCAATGCTTTTTCAATATGTGTTTCATGAAGCCCCTTCGAGGAAGCGGCAGCAGGCAGGTACAGGTGGGAGAAACAGAGATAAAGCTGGCTGAGAAGCGTGAGTTCGTTCCCCTTCTTTTCATTGAAGTATTCGATTAATTTCATAAATTCATTCCAGAGCTTGCCATTACTCTGATCTGTGCAGACATGATTGGTCGAGGATAAACCACAGGATTGCAGGATGGAGTGAACATCATTGCCATCAAATCCAATCCAGCAGTATTCCCAGGGATCCTGTTCATCGGCAGTATAGATGCTCGTTACACCCGGATAGATTAGAAAAGCTTCTCCGCCCCTCAAGTTATAAGTTTTACCGTTAACACTGTAAGAGCCACATCCATGCAGGATATAATGCAGCAGGTAATGGGGACGGATGGCAGGACCATAGAAATGAAATGGCTTGCATTTCTCCTGACCGCAGTGATAGAGAATTAGGGGACGATCTATCGTGTTCATTGTTTTACCTCCCTTATCGTTACAATCATATATGGAATAATCTTAGAATCCGGGGGGTGCTTATGATACCTTCCGGATTATTATGAGTCAACATAATGACAAGTTTATGAAACATAGGACAAATTTTGTTCCTGCTTCTGATTATATAATAATGCTAGATAGAATTCAAATACTGCGGAGGAAATATCTATGGTAAAAATAACATTTATGGGAGCCGGAAGTACTGTGTTTGCGCGTAATGTACTGGGTGACTGCATGTGTACGCCGAGTCTGCGTGACGCTGAGATCGCGCTGTATGATATCGATGAGGTCAGACTGGCTGAATCAGAAATCATTCTGAAAGCAATCAACAAAAACATTAATTCTGAGAGAGCTGTAATCAGAACCTATCTGGGGAAGGAGAACCGTAAGGAGGCACTCAGAGGTGCCGATTTTGTCGTGAATGCCATTCAGGTAGGCTTTTATGATCCCTGTACGATTATTGATTTCGAGATACCGAAGAAATATGGCCTAAGGCAGACGATTGCGGATACTCTCGGGATTGGCGGAATTATGCGCGGTCTACGGACAATTCCGGTCTTAAAGGAATTTGCTCAGGATATGGAAGAGGTATGTCCGGATGCTTTGTTTCTGAACTATACGAATCCCATGGCTATTCTGACAGGCTATATGCAGAGATATACGAAGATTAAGACAATCGGCTTATGTCACAGCGTGCAGGTATGCTCCGAGACGTTGCTTAAGAACCTTGGAATGGAGGATAAGCTGGAGGGCAGGAAAGAACTGATTGCCGGAATCAATCATATGGCCTGGCTGCTGGAGCTTAAGGACCGAGAGGGCAAGGACCTGTATCCGGAGGTAAAGCTTCGTGCAGAAAAGAAAAACAGTTCAGAAAAGCATAATGATATGGTCCGCTTTGATTATATCAAATATCTGGGGTATTACTGCACGGAATCCAGTGAGCATAATGCTGAATATAATCCCTTTTATATTAAGTCAAAATATCCTGAGTTAATTGATCGATACAATATCCCCTTGGATGAATATCCGAGACGCTGTATCAATCAGATAGCAGGCTGGCAAAAAGAAAAAGACGGTATTCTTCAGGATGGAAGAATAACGCATGAACGATCTCACGAATATGCATCTTATATTATGGAAGCGGTCGTAACGAATCAGCCGATTAAGATAGGCGGTAATGTATTGAATACAGGTTTGATTGATAATCTGCCCGCAGATGCCTGTGTTGAGGTACCCTGTCTGGTAGATGCACTTGGGATTCACCCATGCCATGTCGGAAGGCTGCCGGTACAATTGGCTGCAATGAATATGACGAATATCAATGCTCAGCTGATGACGATTGAAGCAGCTATTACCGGAAAAAGAGACCACATCTATCAGGCAGCCATGCTGGATCCGCATACGGCAGCAGAGCTTTCCATCGATGATATCGTTTCTATGTGTGACGAGTTGATTGCTGCACACGGGGATTATATGAAGGATTATAAATGATTTAAAAAGAAGGATTGGCATTCTTATGATGTCAATCCTTCTTTTTAAATCTGCCATCCTTTTTCAAAGGCTAACCTTCTTCTGAATAAAATCAGGGGATAATCACTGTACCATTCAGCCCCAATAAACATTGGCGGGCGTCATTCAAATGGCCGATGATGGCCTTACGGCTTTCCTTCTTCGTTACAAAATTCATACTTGCTTCGATCTTCGGAAGCATAGTGGGAATCGGGAACTGGCCCTCCTCAATATATCTCTGAGCATCTGCCGCAGTCAGTTGATCAAGCAGCTGCTCGTTTTCGGTTCCGTAATTCAAAGCTACCTTCTTCGCTTCCGTTAAGAATAATAAGATATCAGCATCCAACATTTCCGCCAGCTTTTCGCTTGCTAAATCCTTCTCAATAACGGCACTTGCTCCCTGGATGCTGGTACCCTGTTCCAGGACAGGAATTCCGCCGCCACCGCAGGCAATGACCACCTGATCAGCGTCTACGAGAGCTTTAATCGCATCGATTTCATAGATATCAATCGGCTTAGGGGTTGCAACAATCCGTCGGTATCCGCCACCCTCTTCTGTTACATAGTTCCCTTTACGGATTTCTGCATCAGCCTCCTCTTTGGTCATAACACGTCCGATTACCTTGGTCGGATTCTGGAACGCGGGATCAAAAGGGTCTACACGAACCTGTGTAATAATGGTTGATACAGTTTTGAATATGCCGCGATTCAGTAGTGCGGTACGGATCACATTTTGCAGGTCATAACCGATATATCCCTGACTTAACGCTCCGCACACCGACATGGATGCTCCGGTGTATTCGTGATCCAGACGGCTGAATTCCGTCATCGCCCTATGCAGCATTCCAATCTGAGGACCGTTGCTGTGTGTGATCACGACCTTATATTTGTCCTCCACCAGATCAGCTATGGCATAAGCTGCATTAATAATGGATTTCTTCTGTTCCGGGAAACTCTTTCCAAAAGCATTTCTTCCTAAAGCGACTACGATAGTTTTTTTCTTCATATACAATCCCCATTTCATCTTCCTGATATGATAACAGCTTGGCTATTAATACGAATATATCATATAGAGGTATTTCATGTCAAAAGACTTCTTACAGAAACTATTCGTATGATCGGAAAAGAACTTTTTCTAATCTTAATATCGCAATATTACATGATTATAACAATTGTATGATTACAGATTTTACATTACGCTGTTAGAATGAAATCATAGCAGAGGAAAACCATTTAAGGAACGGGAGGAATACAAATGCAGGAAAAGATAATGAAGCTTTTGAGCAGAAATAGAATAGTGGATTTCTTTGATGAATGCGAGTACTTTCTGAATGATACTGAGGATATGGAAGAGGAGTGCCTTTTTGATATTGAGGAGATTGAATTTATTATGGAGTAAAGGAGGGATATTATGCGAAGATTTAGGATACGATTGAATAATTTTGACAAGGTGAAGGATTTCATCAGAGCGACCGAAAGGATGGACTGTAAGTTAGAGCTGACCTCGGGTGATACTATTGTGAACGGAACCTCTATTCTGGGTATCTTTTCTCTTGATTTATCGAAGGTAATTGAGGTAAGAGCTTTCACCGAGAGTAGCCATGAAGCCGGTGATTACACCAGTGAGCTGGAACCGTTCTTAATCTGAAAGGAAGAGATTAATGGAAGCATTCATCAATAACATTCCAAAATTCTGGAGCTGAAAAAAATATTATAAGGTACCTTTGGAGGGACGAAGCATCGTCCTGTTTTTTTGTGTTTTTACGATCATGAATATTGAATTTATGCTTGAAGAATAGATTCTATTATGGTAAAATTAGAAATAATTACTGTTATTGGAAGATTATGTACTAATTAACATTACTTAAGCATTTAGAAAGGTGGAATAGCAAGATGATTACATGGGATCCCAGCTATACAGTAGAATACGAGGGTATTGACGAACAGCATAAAATACTGATCTCCATCATTCACGAGGTGGAAGCAGCCATTAAAGCAGAGTCGTATAGCTTTAAGAATTTAATCGAAATTATTAATAAGTTGGAAAATTACATAAAAGTACATTTTACCTATGAAGAGGCCTTGATGGCGAAGCATTCCTATCCGGATGCAGAGAGACATTTGCAGGATCATAACGAACTTCGATACAGAGTATTGAGCATAAACCTGGATTATATCGAGAAATCCAAGGATTTTTACTTAGAAACCTATACTTATCTGTCGGATTGGCTGATCAATCACATCTTAACCATTGATAAGAAGCTTGGTAAATTCCTGGTGGAGAAGGGAATTAAGTAATATCATAAATGAATTGAATAAGGGCTATTGCATATAGACTATGGCGCAGAAAGAGAGAGGGAAACTAACCCTCTCTCTTTCTGTATTATATTCTATTTATGCAACAGCCACTATTCAGTTATATTCCGCTATTCAGAAAATCCCGCAGAATCATTTTCAGGATTCCACCATGTTGATAATATTCCACATCGATTGCACTGTCCAACCGGGCTATGGCATCAAACTCTTTTCTTTTTCCATCCGGGCCGATTGCGGTGACCTTAAGGATTTTATTCGGGTATAGCTGTTCCGACAGTCCCGAGATGTCAAAGCTTTCATAGCCTGTAATACCAAGAGAAGCGGCATTTGTTCCTTCCGGAAATTGCAGCGGAAGTACACCCATGCCAACCAGATTGCTCCGGTGTATCCGCTCGAAGCTCTCTGCAAGAACTGCTTTTACGCCTAAAAGAGCAGTACCCTTCGCAGCCCAATCCCGGGAACTGCCGGTTCCGTATTCCCGCCCAGCGATGACCAGGAGAGGGGTACCAGTCTTACGGTATTCCATACCGGCCTGATAGATCGATAGGATCCGGTTACTGGGGATATGCCTGGTCGAACCGCCTTCGACCCCGGGGATCATCCGATTCTTGATACGGATATTTGCGAAGGTGCCTCGTATCATAACCTCATGGGAGCCTCTTCGGGATCCATAGGAATTAAAATGCTGCGGCTTCACATTTTGAGAGGTCAAGTGGTTTCCGGCATCTGAGGACTCAGGGATACTTCCTGCCGGAGAGATATGATCCGTTGTGACGGAATCTCCAAAGACAGCCAATACGTTGGCGCCTCTGATATCAGTAATCCGATCCCGCTCGATTGACATCTGATCGAAGAAGGGAGGCATTTTGATGTAAGTAGAGGCTTCCTTCCATTGATAGATACTCTCACCGGCCATCGGAAGTTCATTCCAAAGTTCGTTCTCATATAGAATATTACTGTACTTATCCTTATAAAGCTCCGGTTTGACATAGCTTTGTATGGCAGCTTCTATTTCTTCGGAAGACGGCCAGATATCCTTTAAGAATACCGGCTCATTGCTGTGCCCATAGCCGATTGGCTCGGCTTCGAAATCAATATTGACGGTACCGGCCAATCCGAAGGCTACCACAAGCATCGGGGACATCAGAAAATTCATTTTGGTCAGCGGGTGAATCCGTCCTTCAAAGTTACGGTTCCCGCTGAGGACTGCTGCAACTGTCATATCATTTGCCTTGATGGCAGCAGTAATCTCGTCGT
>JAEZLY010000072.1 GCA_023414985.1 Bacillota bacterium
TTGAACAGAGAAAGAAGAAGAATCGGTTCCATCATCGAGACCCCCAGCTTCTTCGCCAATATGACAGCAGAGCAGAATCTGGAGTATTACCGCATTCAACGCGGTATCCCCGGCAAAAGCTGTGTAAGAGAAGCACTTGCTGAAGTGGGACTGACGAATGCCGGAAAGAAGAAATATAAAAGCTTCTCCCTCGGAATGAAACAGAGACTTGGTCTGGCCCTTGCTTTGATGAACCAGCCTGAAATTTTACTTTTGGATGAGCCGATCAATGGACTGGACCCCTTCGGTATCGTTGAGATCCGTAACCTGCTGATCAAACTCAATCAGGAGAAAAATATCACCATCCTGATCTCCAGCCATATTCTGACAGAACTTTCCAATCTGGTAACCTATTATGGCTTTATTGATAAAGGAGTCCTGGTGAAGCAGCTGTCCCAGGAGGCTTTGTCAAAGGAATGCAACCGTTACTTAGAGCTTAAGGTGGATCAGGTGGATAAGATGGCAGCGTTGCTTGAGACCAAGCTGAATTGTACCTCCTATAAGATAACCCCGGATCATGCCATTCATATCTTCGACTATCCGGAGAAGACCAGCCGGGTCAGCGAGTTAGCCGTAGCCAACGGCATTGGCCTGAATTCCATCAACATCAAGGAAATTAATCTGGAGAATTATTTCATTCAATTGGTAGGAGGGGAAAGCAATGATTAACTATATCAGAAGTGAATTTTATCGTCTGTTACGCAACAGAGGTGCTTATGTGTTCATCCTTATATGTTCCGCATTAATCACCAGTGCCCACGTGGTTCTTGCTGTTGTAGCACGCAAAGAGCAGAACTTTCCCTATGCAAATACCGATTTTGCCTTAGGACTCTTTTATACCAGCCTTTCTGTCGTATTTTTACTCTGTATTACCGTAGCTTCCATCGTATTTGGTAATGAGCATAATAATCATACCTTAAAGAACAGTATTTCCTATGGGATTAACCGGGGAAGCATTTATTTCGGTAAACTCGTCGTTGAGATTATCTACGCATTAGTTGCATTTGCAGTCATCACCGGAGTAGATATCGGTACTGCTTATCTTCTGCTGGAGGACTCCGGCCCCGCCAGCTTACATCTGCTTTTTGAGGCCTGCTTTGTAGCTTTGCCGCAGCTGATTTTTGCCATTGCCGCAACGAACTGTTTTCTTTTCATCATCGAAAGCAACGGAGCAGCCATTGCAGCAATTGTCATTTCAACTGTTGCCTACCCTATCATAAACGGTTATCTGGGTATGAAGTTTGATATTTTTGCAAAGCTCAATAAAATCCTTCCCTGGAATATGATCAACGCCATTGGCTTTGATCATGAAAAAATGACATTGCTTCTTCCCTGGGCCGGAAAGGACGGCTTTACCAATTACTGGCTGTTCGGTATGCTTTGGATGGTGATCTTTATCCTGATCGGATTTACTATATTCCGTCGTAAAGAGATAAAGTAATAACGTAATTTTCGTAGAGTATTGGGAGTAGAATTTATTATTAGAAGAAAAGAGGTGTGCCGCATGGAATTGATCTGTATCGCATTGGTGGTCCTGATACTGATTCTGTCCGCACGCCTCATTTTTCTTCACAGAGCCATCAATTCCGCTACAGACCAGATGGAGGAGATTGAGAATTATCCGAGGCAGAATCGGCATCTGAAAACCTCTTCCTCAGACAAAAGGCTGGAGCAGCTGCTTCGAAAGATCAATGAGCTTTATCTGGCGAGACAACAGGAACGTATCGTATATCAGAAAAGAGAGACCCAGATCCGACAGGAGATCGAGAATATCTCCCATGATTTACGAACACCGCTGACCTCCATTCTCGGTTACGTCAGCTTCCTGAAAGAGGATGATTTGAAGCCGGAAGAGCGTCAGGAATATGTGGAGATTATCCAGAAACGGGCAAAGATACTTCAGGGCTTTATCCAGGATTTTTATGAGATTTCACGGATCGAAGCTGACGATTATCCCATTCTGCTGGAGGTGCTTCCGGTTCAAGCGCTGATCAAGGAAGCGCTGGTCGCTTATTACCATGAATTCGAACAGAAACAGCTGGAGATTTCAGCAGAGCTTGAGGAGCGTCCTGCCCTGATCATCGCTGATAAGATACAGTTCAACCGCATTCTGAATAATCTCATTCAGAATGCTTTAAAATATTCCAGGAAGCAGTTTAAGGTCAGACAGTTCATGGCTCATGGCTGCTGCTTTATCCAGTTCATCAATGATACCAGTGTAACAACCTCAGAGGAGCTTTCCCTGGTCTTCAACCGTTTTTATACCGGTGATCAGTCCCGCAACAATCAGAGCAGCGGTCTCGGACTTACCATCACCAAACTGCTGGTGGAGAAGATGAAGGGTCAGATTGATGCTCGGATTGAAAATGACATGTTTGTGATAGAGATTATGTGGAAGTGTAATATTTAAGCTTGCAAACCACCAGCCGAAACGGTAGAATATGGATTATATTCTATATTTGAAAGGTTGGAGCTGTTATGGGAAACACCAATAAGGAACGATTTCTGGGAACCTTTTATATATTTATGTCTGCCGTCCTATTTAGTCTTGCAGGCATCTTAATCAAGCTGATCTCCTGGTCCTCCCTCAGCATCAATGGAGTACGTAATCTGTTCGCCTTCCTTGTCATGGCGATCTATCTTAAGAAAATCCACCATAAAATTAAAATGAATAAAGCTGTACTCCTAGGCTTAATATGCAATCTTCTTATGAATCTGACCTTTGCCATGGCAACCAAGATGACCTCTGCGGCGAATGCAATCGTTCTGCAGTTCACAGAGCCCATCTTTCTAATTCTGATTCTTTGGATGCTATGGAAACAAAAGCCGGACAAAAAGGCTGTGATAGCCTGTTTTTTTGTATTTGCCGGGATCCTATGCTTCTTCTTTGATGAGTTATCCCTAAGCGGTCTGGTGGGTAACATTCTCGCGATCGTCTCAGGAATTCTCTATGCTTTCGTCTTCCTGATCAAGAAGATGAAAAATGCGGATTTCGAATCCTCCATTGTCCTGTCCCAGCTTGTGAGCTTCTTTCTGTTTATGCCCTGGTATTTCAGGGAGACCGATTATGCACCGAAGAATTTTCTATTTGTCATTCTCTTGGGTATTTTCCAGCTAGGCATTGCTTATGTATTTTTGGCAAAAGGACTGGATCGTGTATCCCCGGTCAGTGCATCTCTGACCTCAACGGTAGAGCCTATACTAAATCCGATCTGGGTCGCGATTTTTTATGGTGAGATGCTTCACCCGATTGCTATCCTGGGGGCGGTGATCGTCCTCCTGTCTGCTACCGCTTATAATGTGATGAATGCGAAGGTCGAAGCAAAGTGCCCTGACCTCAAAGCATGCGCTGTGATAGAGCAATCGGAAGGGTGATGGGCAGCTTGAGTCTGCCATCATCTAATTTCGGTAAGAAACTTTGATTCAATAGGAAAGAACGGAGGAAGAACATGATATTCCAAAATGCTGAGTTTCATAATGTTGCAGAGTTAATTGAGGACACGGAACAGGGGGGTTACAGGATCCTACGAATCCCTAAGGACCTGGTCGGAAAGCTAAATCAGAACGCACAGGGCTCTGCTTATTTCACCTGCGGTTGCGAGTTGAGATTTAATCTGAATTCTGAGGAGGCCGTCATCTATCTCCGTCGGGATAAAGGCAGCCCGGACATCATGCCATATGGTATTGCAGAGGTATGGCAGGGTGACCACCAGGGAAGATACCAGCTCTCTCCCCAGCCTGTCGGTCAGGATAAGACAGCTATTCGGATCAGGAAGCAGAAGGATGAAGATCTGCTACTGCTGTCTGAACAGGAACATCCTCTCTTCGACCCTAAGCTTTACCGGGTATTCATTCCCTACGACTGGGGTCATGCAATCTACGGTATTGAAGGCGATATCTCCTTGCCGGAAAAAGCTCAGGTGCCTAAAAAGACTCTGCTCTGCTATGGCTCTTCCATCACCCACGGAGGCGGAGTGTCCGCCCCAACCGCAAGCTATGCCCATTTGCTGAGTACGAAGCTTAGTATGGATCTTCGAAATCTTGGTATGGCCGGTGCAGCACATATGGATGAGGCTATGGCTGACTATATCTGTCAGGAAGCCTGGGATATGGCAACCCTGGAATTAGGCATCAATGTTCTGCACTGGGATTTGAACGAATTCGAAAAGAAGGCAAGACACTTTATTACAAAGATTGCTCAGACTCATCCTGATAAGCCAATCTTCTGCATCTCCTTATTCACCAGCTGCGCAGATCTGAATAAGACAGAACAGGTCAAAGAAATGCGTAATATCATAAAGCAGCTTGTAACAGAGCTTTCTCTTCCGAAGCTTCATTATATCGATGGCAGTAAATGCCTGACCTCGTTGAATGGCCTGTCCTCCGATGCTCTGCATCCATCCAATATCGGCATGGCAGAGATTGCTGAAAAGCTGTATCAGGAGATAGTTTGAAATTTTAAAAAAGGAACCCGGTATTTATACCGGGTTCCTTTTCACGTAAAAAACTGTTCATGTTCGTTATTTTAGTGGAATGATCCACTGTCATGAAGGCCACGTACCACTTCGGTGACACGGTTTTTCGCGTCATCCCCTGTTGTGGAACCTTCTATATAATCAACCAATTCTTTTTTTCTTTGATCCGATAAGTTCACAAAGCTTTTCATTGCTTCCATATCCAATGCCAGACGCATACCAAGTCCTACCGGAAGCTGATGGTCATTGTCAATCAGACTCATTGCCCGCTCCTTTCCTGCAATTCTGCAAAGAATAACAACATATCACTACACAGGATTTTGTTGTTACAAATAGAATACTTCAAGCTTAGTATCTGATTGTAGGGTTATTTTATGTTGAAAATGATTGTGTTTTTTCTTCCATCACTTCCACATTAAAATCAGCATCATGAAAACGTATCAAAAGTGAAAAAGCAATTGAATGAAAAATCCAAAGAAAACTGACTGCATAACCAATTCTAACTTTATTATGCCAGTTTTACGAATTCCTCGATTAATTCTTCGATAGTCTTTAAGCTGCTTCTCCAGAATTCCGGATTCTCTAAGTCAATCTCTGCCTGCTTTGCAGCATCCTCGACACTCATGACGGTAGTTGCCTTTAGCAATGCCCTGTACTTCGGAACAAAAGCCTCACCCTCATTCTTATATTTCTCATACAGTCCTCTTGCGAATAGGCCGCCGAAGGCATAGGGAAAGTTGTAAAAGCTTAAATGCTCGGAATAGTAGTGGCTCTTCAATACCCACATATACGGATGCAGGTAATCCTGATCAAGTCCGTCCCCGTATGCGATCTTCTGCGCAGAAAGCATCATTTCCTTCAGTTCATCGGCAAACAAGAAGCCGGTCTTACATTTTTCGAACACTTCTGTCTCAAACAAATATCTCGAATAAATATCGCAGATGATCTGCGTCACATCCTGCAGCTGGTTTTCAATCAAGGCTATCTTTTCTCTTCCGTCCGCATCCTTGATGGCAGCCTCCATAATCAGGGCTTCGTTGAACGTGGATGCTGTCTCTGCCACAGGCATACTGTAATCTACATTCAGCGGAAGATGCTCCTGAATATTCATACCATGGTATGCATGACCAAGCTCATGAGCAAGGGTAACCACATCATTTAAGGAGCCCGTGAAATTCGTAAGAATTCTGCTCTGCTTCACAAAGGGCAGATTCTCACAGAAGGCTCCGCCAACCTTTCCTTTTCTGGGGAAGAAGTCGATCCATTCCTGATCAAAGGCTTCCTCCACCATGTCTGCCAGGTCATCGGCAAAACCACGGAAATGCTTCACCAGATAAGTCTTCGCCTCTTCTGTGGTAAACTTCGTATTGCTCTCACCGATCGGAGCGAACATATCATACCAGGGAAGACCTTTCTCATGTCCCATCAGCTTTGCTTTATGCTTCAGATATTTATGGAACTGCGGCAGTGACTCACGGATTGCCGATAGCATTGCTTCCAGAGTTCCACGTTTCATTTTGGCCTGCATCAGCGTCATTTCCAGTGCAGACTCATACCCTCTCAACTCACAGATCGTATTTACCTGGGTCTTGATATTATTTAAGGAAAAGCTCACTGCATCCTTGATCTTCTCATAGGCTGTAAGCTCTGCTGCGAAAGCATCCTTTCTCACCTCAGGATCCTCGCTGTGGGCAAGATTCCGAACCTCCGGCAGAGTAATTACATTATTCCGATAATCTATCTCCAAGGTTGAAGTTAAGAAGCTCTGCATACTGCCCCAGGCTGAACCGGCTGATATATTCAGCTTAGCAA
>JAEZLY010000074.1 GCA_023414985.1 Bacillota bacterium
GATTATAGGGCTTATTTTATCAATGGGAGCAGCTTTATTCGCCGGTTGCGGGAAAAAGTCTTCGGAAGCAGAGGCCTCCGATGCATCAACCAAGGAAGTGACAAAGGTACTTGTGGGAACCGGGAACAATTATGAACCATATTGCTATCTGGATGACGCGGGAAATCTGGCAGGCTACGAGTATGAGGTACTAAAGGCCGTGGATGAATTGCTTCCGCAATATGAGTTCGAATATCAGACCTCGGATTTTGCTAATGTACTGATATCGCTTGATGCCGGTAAGATCGATCTTGCTGCCCATCAATATGAATGGAATGAAGAAAGAGATACGAAATATCTCTTTGGAAAAGAAAGCTATACCACCTATGTCACTTATGTAGTTGTAGCCAAGGACAGGGAGGATATCAATTCCCTAGATTCCCTTCAGGGTCTTACCGTGAAATCAAGTACAGGTTCGAATTCCACCTACATCCTTGAAAATTATAATAAAGATCATGCAGATAAACCGATCAAGATCGATTATGTAGATAACTCCACAGATGAAGAGACAGTAACCGGATTAACCAGCGGGTTATGGGATGCAACGATCCTGACGAAACGAGATGTGGATAAGCAGAACAAGAGCTATGGAAAGGATGTCTTGAAGGTAGTTGGCGAACCTGTCCAGACCTCTTCTACCTACTTTATCTTTGATAAGGATAATACACAGCTGCAGCAGGCTGTCGACGGTGCCATCAAGCAGCTGAGAGAAAACGGAAAGCTCGCAGAGATTTCAGTGGCAGTAATAGGCGGAGATTATACGGAAAGTGAGTAAGCAGGGATGACAGAATTGTTCAGTTGGAACCGCTTTTATGATAATATCCCTAAGATAGTTCCGTATCTGACAGTGACTTTCTCGGTAGTTATTTATGCCACTGTTTTCGGAGTGCTGCTCGGATTTCTGATCGCATTGATCAAGATAAAGAAGGTACCGATTGTGAGCCGGATTTTCTCAGTGTATGTCTCCTTTATGAGAGGTACACCGATGCTGGTTCAACTGATGCTGATTTATTATGGGCTTCCTGCCTTCATCGATTCCGTATTCGGAACGAATATTAACAGGGAATGGAATAAGGTGATCTTTGCATATATCACATTTATCCTGAATCAGGGAGCTTTCCTGTCTGCGATATTTTACAGCGCAATCACTGCTATTCCCATTGGCCAGTTGGAAGCCGGTTATAGTGTAGGGTTAACCGGCTTCCAATCCTTCAGGAGAATATTGCTGCCTCAGGCAGTCAGAATAGCGCTACCGACCTTCGGATCGGATCTTGTGGGTTTGTTTCAGAATTCATCTCTGGTATTTCTGATCGGCGTAACGGATATCATGGGCAGGGCGAAGACCATCGGGACTGCGACAAAACATGTCGTTGAAGCATATGCGTTCGTAGCTGTCATCTACATCGTGATCAGTTTGTTGATACGCTTCGTATTTTCATTGACAAATCAAAGGCTGGAATATGGCAGAAGACGAAAGTCCGATCTATCAGGAGTATAGAAGGAGGAAGGCATGAGATTCGACATAGACAATTTTACGGAAAGCTTACTTTCAGGCTTTCGATATTTACCTAATACACTTAAACTGGTGTTTCTTCCGTTAGCGCTGGGATTGGTATTGGGTACCATCATCGCTCTGATCAGAGTGTACAAAGTACCGGTACTGGATAAGCTGTTGGCATTCTTTGTTACGGTTTATCAGGGAATTCCCATTGTGGTTGCTCTGATGATCTATAATTTATTGTTTATCCTGAAATTCAATGTATTTGCGTCAGCACTGCATATTCATAAGACTATCAAGGAGATCGATAATATTTGGGTAGGAATTTTCGCACTTTCTCTCATGGTGATATGCTCCATGTCAGAGGTAATCAGAGGCGCCCTCCTGTCAGTGGATCCGGGGCAGGATGAAGCAGGCTATTCTGTAGGTCTGACGAAGGTTCAGACCATCAGAAGAATTATTCTGCCGCAGATGCTTTCCGTAGCGATCCCGGCTCTGATCAATAATATCGTAGGGCTGATCAAGGGCTCGTCTGTCGCCATGACCATCGGTATTGCGGAAGTTTTGGCAGGAGCTTTGATTCCCTGTTCCAGAACCTATACCTTTTTTGAAGGATATGTGGCTGCCGCTGTGATTTACTGGGTATTCACCATGCTCATTGAATACTTGGCCGGCATTTGTGAAAATCATATAGGCCGATACAGGAGGAAGATATCATGATAGAAGTGAAAAATGTCGTGAAAGCCTTTGGAAAATTGGAAGTGCTGAAGGATGTTACAATCAGAGTAGAAAAAGGGCAGGTGGTCGTCCTGCTGGGAGCCAGTGGTTCGGGCAAGACTACATTACTACGTTGCATTAATTTCCTGGAAAGTGCGGATAGTGGTGAGCTCACCATCGGAGATATTAAGGTGAATTTTAAAAAAGCCACCAAGAAGCAGATTCTTAATATAAGAAGAAAGACAGCATTTGTATTCCAGAATTACAACCTGTTCGCCAATAAGACCGCAATAGAAAATGTCATGGAGGGGCTTGTCACTGCGAGAAAGATACCGAAGGAAGAGGCAAGAAGCAGAGCTAAGGATGTATTGGATTTTGTGGGATTGTCAGACAAATATGATTACTATCCTTCACAGCTCTCGGGAGGTCAGCAGCAGCGTGTCGGTATCGCAAGAGCAGTCGTTCTGAATCCCGAGGTGATTCTATTCGATGAACCAACCTCTGCATTGGATCCGGAGTTGGTCGGAGAAACCTTGGAGCTGATCAAAAAAGTGGCTAATAAGGGGATTACCATGATCATAGTTACCCATGAAATGTCCTTTGCACAGGACGTTGCGGATAATGTGATATTCATGGATGCCGGGGTAGTGGTTGAGGAAGGAAAACCGGAGGAGATCTTTACAAGGCCCAGAGAAGAGCGAACCAGACAGTTCCTATCCAGGATCATTTCGATGGAACCGGTTTATTATATTTAAGGATAGGATACAAAACGCAAGCAATAGAACTATCGGAGTGTGCGGCAGTAGCTTGACAGCGGTCACTTATTCCGGTAGTTTTTCGCTGCTGCTGGTCAATCATAAGAAATTTAATGGAAATAATTAATTCTGAATTGACATAATACAAGTGTTGTTGTAAACTTATAGCGTAATTTCATAAGGCCTCACTATCAAAGGTGAGGTAGAGGCGCGATATTTAACAGTCTGTAGAGGAGCTTGAGAAGCTAAGATGCTGCGGAGAAGGAAATGTCGCCGAAGTGTAGGGTATACTCGATACCATATGCTGGGTCTGCAGTTAAGAGCTGCAGGACTGTCTTGGTA
>JAEZLY010000138.1 GCA_023414985.1 Bacillota bacterium
GAGTATTTGAATACCCATTTGCTCGTCCTGCTTGAGTATTAGTAACACCTTTTAATGTTTTGATAAATGCTTGTACACCCCAAAGACAGCCACCTGCAAAATATATTGTTTCAACCATAATATTCACCTATTTTCTTTCGTCAAATATAAATAATCTTCAGTTCAAATTAGTAGGCAATTGTTAAAACACATTATCTTAATAACTTTCATCTTCCTAATAAACATAATGGGAAGTTCGTTTTACCCCGAATATATAAAGATTGTGAAGCTACTGTAATGACCTTTCGTCAAATACATTCTGTGCATCCTCTATTAATCTTTTTATTTCATATACAGTTTCTTTCAAAGTCAATTTTGTAGTATTAATAGAAGGAAACGGATAATCGTTGTAAATTATTCTTGTATTATTAATCGCTCTATCAATTCTCGCCTCATCACGATTGTCACATTTCATTCTCTTAATATTCTCGTCTAAATCACATGTCAGTATAATAGGCATAAAATCGAAATCCATATTTAACTCTCTTAATTTTTTCATTATTTCTGTAAAGTTATCTTTTCTATGGCCATGAAATCCATACGCCCATATAATTGTTTCATATAAAGAACATTCCAAATATTTAGTGAGCATAAATAGCATGAACTGCCGTCCAATATCTATCCCTTCGGTAATTATGAATGGATTTCTTAATGCACATAAATCACTGTCTACAAATGCCGAATTCTCAATATAACTAATAAGTTCTCTACCTGTTGATGATTTTCCTACCCCATTAGGTCCACAAATAAAAATAAGTTTTTTTGCCACCGTATCATCTCCTTTTATCTGTACTTTAGTACATTCACCCTTTACTTCGTTGTTTAAACCTATTGCAAACCATCGATATGGTAATATTATACATTGCATATTTACTTTAAATCAATATATTTGTCTAGCTGAACTAAATAAAAAAAGGGGCTGCTGCAACAGCCCCAATTATTTTTTTCTATAGATTTTTACTCGATTACGCCGCCTTCAATGACCATATTATCAGGGGATGCAGCGGTACCGTATACCGGTGCCAGAGTAGCTTCGTAATCTGTATGGAAGAACTTCTCCCCGGCCAATGCCTTGATTTCATCATTGATCCAATTCAAGAGCTCAGTATTTCCCTTCTGAACTGCCGGTGCGATGGTATCCTGATTACCCAGGGACTCGATACCGACGGAAAAGCCTTTGTTCTCCAATGCCCAGGCAAGAACCTCCGTATTATCGGTTGAGAAAGCATCTCCTCTGCCATCCAGAAGTGCCTGATAAGCTTCACTGTACTGATCGAATTTCAGCAGCTTCACTTCAGGATAGTTCTCTGTGAAATAGGTCTCAGCGGTTGTTCCCTTACTTACGATCAGTGTCTTTCCGTTCAGCTGTTCCGGAGCAGTAATCAGTGCGCTCTCCGGGGATACCACACCAAGAGCGACCTTCATGTAAGGCAGTGCAAAATCAACCTTTTCCGCACGATCCGGTGTTACTGTAAAGTTCGCCAGGATGATGTCGACCTTGGCAGTTACCAGATACTCCACTCTGCTGGCTGCCTCTACAGGTACATATTCTACCTCTACACCAAGATCCTTTGCAATTCTGTTACCAAAGTATACGTCGTAACCCTGAAATGCACCGTTTTCATCGACGTAACCGAAGGGCTTCTTATCGCTGAAGACACCGATTACGATTTTACCGCTTTGCTTAATTTCCTCTAAGGTGCGGGCGGTTCCTTCCGGTGCCGGAGCTGTTGTCGCTCCTGCAGCCTGCTGTGTCGGGGATGGCTGAGTTGTTGTATCCTTTGTATCGGAACTCTTCTGGCATGCTGAAAGACTCACTGTTAATAATACCAGACTGAACAATAATACCGATAATCTTCTTAATTTCTTCATGTTATCCTCTTTCCTGGGTAGTCCCCATATATATTATTTATCTTCAACCTTTACTTTAGGTTGTGACACCTCTTCAAATCGGAACAGGTTCAAGAACTGTCTTGCCCGTTCCGTCTCCGGATTCGTGAAAAACCGATCCGGTGTACTTTCTTCCACAATCCTGCTGCCATCTAAGAAAATGATCCTGTCGGCAATGGCTCTGGCAAATTGCATCTCATGGGTTACGATCACCATCGTCATCCCTTCCCTCGCAAGCTCCAGAATAACATCCAGAACCTCCCTTACCATCTCGGGATCAAGGGCTGCCGTCACCTCATCGAACAGCATGACCTTGGGATGCATACACAAAGCTCTGACAATCGCTGCTCTTTGCTTCTGACCTCCCGACAGCTGCCTCGGATACGCATCCTTCTTCTCCAGAAGTCCTACCCGGCGAAGCAGCTCCTCTGCTTCCTTCTCAATTTCCTTCTTCGCTCTTTTCTGTGCAATTCTCGGCCCCAGCGTAATGTTCTCCAATATGGTCATATGAGGGAACAGATCATAGCTTTGAAATACCATCCCAATCTTCTGTCTGACGAGATGCATGCTCTTCTCCTGATTACTGATCGTCTCCCCCTCCAGCCGAATGTCACCGTCCTGAATTTTTTCGAGCCCGTTAATGCAACGGAGCAGGGTACTTTTTCCGCAGCCGGAAGGTCCCAGCAGCACTACCACCTCGCCCTGATGAACATCGATGGAGATATCCTCCAGAACTACCGTCTTATCGTAGCTCTTTTTTATGTTGTTTATCTTAAGTATTGTTTCTGTCGATTTCATATCCTCACCTTAATCCTTCCATGCCTTTTCCAGTCTTGCAGATACCAGTGAAATCGGACAGCATACCGCAAAATAGAATAAAAATATCACACCATAGACCCAGATCGCTGCGGTCGGAACCGTCAATCTGGATGCCTCGATGATCTGCTGGCCGACCTTGACCACCTCAACCACGCCGATCAGGACAATCAGTGTCGTGGTCTTGATCATACGGGTAACCAAATTCATTGCCAATGGAAGCAGCCGCCTGATCGTCTGGGGTATAATGATATGTAGATATATCTGTCCCCCGGTCAGTCCAATCGACTTTCCGCTCTCGTATTGGTGCTTCGGAATAGAGGTTAAGGCTCCCCGTACCAAATCTCCCATTTCTGCGGTTCCCCATAAGGAGAATACGAGGATTGCCGACAGCTCACCGCTTAACTGTATCCCAAAGGCTTTCGTCACTCCGAAGTAGACCAGGAAAAGCAGAACCAGCTGAGGCATAATCCGGATAAATTCCAAATAACTTCTGGTAAAAGCCTTCGTAATAGGATTCTTCCAAGTCATCAAGATACCCAACAAAATTCCAAGAACGAGTGAGATTGCGACTGCAATCATGGAAATCCGGACCGTTACCCAAAGACCGGAAAGCAACCGCAGAAGATTACTTCCCTGAAACAGAACACTAATTCCCGAAGCCTGCATAGCGT
>JAEZLY010000149.1 GCA_023414985.1 Bacillota bacterium
GTACGGATATGAACGGTATGAGATATCCAACTATGCAAAACCGGGATTCGAATGCAGACACAATAATTCCTATTGGACCGGCACCAAGTATCTGGGGCTGGGACTGGGATCAGCCTCTCTGATTCAAAACGTAAGATTTACGAATGAAAAGGACCTCACCACTTATCTGACCCTATGTGAACAGTATTCGCCCGGAACAGTAGAATCGGAAGCATCTCTTGGCATTGATTACATCGGTATTCGACGGGAGATAACCCCTTTATCAATAGAGCAGAGAATGGAGGAATTCATGTTTCTTGGACTGCGCAGGACGGAAGGGGTCAGCAGAAAGGAATTTTTAGAACACTTCGCTGTTCCGATGGAGGAGATCTATGGAGCTATCCTAAAGCAGCTGGAGGAAAAACAACTGATCACACTGCATGAGGATCGGATTCGGTTATCTGAGTATGGGATAGATATCAGTAATTATGTATTATCCGAGTTTCTTTTAGATTAATGCGATGATATCTGACAGAAGCCAACACATTTGTAATGAAAGTATCTCTATTATATAACTATTATGTTTCTTAAGGGAAAGGGCTTATTTTCAATAAGAGTATTATTGAAACCAGTCCTTTCTTTTTCTATGCAGTTATAAATTACAAAAGACCTCTTTTTGTTGCAGTGATAACGAAAGATAGACTTGATGTACTCTTATTGATTGGATAGATGAATTAGCTGATAGTCTTGGTACCGTGTTGGATTAAATATTAAGATCAGATTAATTTCAGAAATTAATGATAAAATGCCTTGACAAAAGAAATTGATAGTGATATTTTAGTTTATAGATATTAGCACTCTATCGAGTTGAGTGCTAACAATAATTAGAAACAGATCATAAGGTACTCAACTTACAATGGAGCGAGGTAGAAGATGGAACAGTTGGATGAAAGAAAACTGAAGATTTTACAGGCGATTATCCGGAACTATCTTGAGACCGGAGAACCGGTCGGTTCAAGAACCATATCCAAATATACGGATTTGAATCTGAGCTCCGCTACCATTCGTAATGAGATGTCCGATCTGGAAGAGCTAGGCTATATCGTCCAGCCCCATACATCCGCAGGCCGAATTCCTTCCGATAAAGGTTACAGGCTCTATGTGGATATGCTGCTGAAGGATAAGGAGCAGGAAGTTGAGGATATGAAAGAGCTGCTCTTACAGAAGGCAGATAAACTCGAAAGTCTGCTGCAGCAGGTGGCAAAGCTTCTGGCTTTGAATACGAATTACACCACCATGGTATCCACCCCGCAGTATAAAAAGAAGGTTAAATTCATTCAGCTGACGGAAATGGATGAAAATCAGCTTTTAGCAGTCATCGTCTTCGAAAGAAATATTGTGAAGAATAAAATCATTCAGGTAACTACATCCTTAAATAAAGAAATGCTTTTGAAGCTCAATATTATCATCAATACGTTTTTGCAGGGTTTGGATCTGGGAGAGATCAATCTTCCGGTGATAACCCAGATGAAGGAGCAGGCCGGTGATTACAGAAATCTTGTCAATGATATCCTGGATGCAATCATGCAGGCGGTCAATGAGGAGGAGGACATCGAGATATTTACCTCCGGAGCGACGAATATCTTAAGATATCCGGAGCTCAGTGACAGAGAGAAGGCAGCCAACATCCTCTATACTCTGGAGGAGAAAAAAGCACTGACTGGATTAATCCAGGATAAGATCGAGGATGAGGAAAACAGAGGGATTCAGGTATATATCGGAGATGAAACACCTGTGGAAGCGATGAAGGAATGCTCCGTTGTCACGGCAACCTACGAGATTGAAGAGGGTGTATATGGAAAGGTAGGGATTATCGGGCCGAAAAGGATGGATTATCAGAAGGTAGTCGATACACTGAAATCATTAATGACTCAACTGGATGATATATTCCGGAAAAAGACTTAGAGACTCATAAGAAAAGAAAGGTGGTAGTTATCGTTTGGAAGATAAGGATAAAGCAATCGAGATTATGAAAGCTGCCATGGAAAAGGAGAAGGCAATGAAAGATAAATCACTGGATGGTATGGAACAAAAGGTAGAGGAGCAGAGCCCGGAAGAGACACAGACTGAAGATATTCTTCAGGATACAGAAGTTCTTGGGGATTTGCCGGAGGAAGGAAGCGAGATCGAAGCCGGTGATGGTGATAAGCCTGAAAAGGGTGCAAAGTCCTTCTTTAAGAATTCCAAATCAAAGGAACTGGCTGCGAAGGATCAGAAAATCGAGGAGCTTACGGATCGACTGATGAGAACCATGGCTGAATTTGATAATTACAGAAAGCGCTCTGAAAAAGAGAAGGCTATGATGTATGATATGGGAATTAAAAGCTTTATTGAGAAGATACTTCCGATTGTAGATAATTTTGAACGGGGCTTCGGTACCATAACAGAGAAGGAAAAGGAAAGTGCATTTGCACAGGGAATTGAACTGATTTACCGCCAGCTTCTGACTGCGCTGGATGAGGTTGGATTGAAACCGATCGATGCGGTAGGAAAGGAATTTGATCCTAATCTTCATAATGCCGTGATGCATGGTGAGGATGACAGTATGGGTGAGAACCTCGTATCAGATGAATTCCAGAAGGGTTATCTTTATAAGGATATGGTAGTTCGTCACAGCATGGTTAAGGTAGTAAATTAGCAGATTCTTATTTACTTATTTGAAATAGGAATTCGCTATTGATATAAGCAGCAAAAGAATAACGTCTTTAGAGGAGAAATCCTCTAAAACAAACCATCGTAAAAATTAAATTAATATAGGAGGAATAAATATGGGTAAGATCATAGGTATTGACTTAGGAACAACAAATTCATGTGTAGCCGTTATGGAAGGCGGAAAACCCGTTGTTATCGCAAACACAGAAGGTTCCAGAACAACACCCAGTGTTGTCGCATTTACAAAGACAGGAGAGCGTCTCGTTGGTGAGCCTGCTAAACGTCAGGCAGTAACCAATTCCGATAAAACCATCTCATCCATCAAGAGACATATGGGTACTGATTACAGGGTAAAGATTGATGAGAAGAGATATTCTCCCCAGGAAATCTCAGCTATGATCCTTCAGAAGATGAAGGCAGACGCAGAAAGCTACCTTGGTGAGAAGGTAACTGAGGCGGTTATTACTGTACCCGCATACTTCAATGATGCTCAGAGACAGGCAACCAAGGATGCAGGTAAGATCGCTGGTCTGGATGTAAAGAGAATTATCAATGAGCCTACAGCTGCGGCTTTGGCTTATGGTTTGGACAATGAACATGAGCAGAAAATCATGGTATATGACTTAGGCGGCGGTACCTTCGACGTTTCCATCATTGACATCGGTGACGGTGTTATCGAAGTTCTTGCTACCTCCGGAGATAACAGACTCGGTGGTGACGACTTTGATGAGAGAGTTACCAGATATATGATCGACGAATTTAAGAAATCTGACGGTGTTGACTTATCCACCGATAAGATGGCGCTTCAGAGACTTAAGGAAGCTGCTGAGAAGGCAAAGAAGGAGTTATCCTCCTCTACTACAACCAATATTAATCTGCCTTTCATCACAGCAACCGCAGAAGGACCGAAGCATTTCGATATGAACTTAACTCGCGCGAAATTCGATGAGCTCACACATGATCTCGTTGAGAGAACTGTAGTTCCGGTTCAAAACGCACTTCGTGATGCAGGTCTGACTCCTACAGATATCAAGAAGGTATTGCTGGTAGGCGGTTCCACCAGAATTCCTGCAGTTCAGGATAAGGTAAGACAGTTAACAGGCCAGGAGCCTTCCAAGACTCTGAATCCTGATGAATGTGTAGCAATCGGTGCTTCCATCCAGGGTGGTAAGCTGGCAGGTGATGCCGGTGCCGGAGATATCCTTCTTCTGGACGTAACTCCTCTGTCTCTTTCCATTGAGACCTTGGGCGGTGTAGCTACCAGACTGATCGAAAGAAATACAACTATTCCGACAAAGAAGAGCCAGATCTTCTCAACCGCAGCTGATAATCAGACTGCTGTAGATATCAATGTCGTGCAGGGTGAAAGACAGTTTGCGAAGGACAATAAGAGCCTTGGCCAATTCAGATTAGACAGTATTCCGCCGGCAAGACGAGGCGTTCCTCAGATCGAGGTTACCTTTGATATCGATGCGAACGGTATTGTAAATGTATCTGCAAAGGATCTTGGAACAGGCAGAGAACAGCATATTACGATTACCGCCGGTTCAAACTTATCAGATTCTGATATCGATAAGGCAGTCAGAGAAGCTGCTGAATACGAAGCTCAGGATAAGATGCGCAAGGAAGCAGTTGATGTTAGAAACGATGCTGACTCCATGATATTCCAGACAGAGAAGGCTCTTAATGAAGTTGGCGATAAGATTGACGCAGCAGCTAAATCAACTGTTGAAGCTGATCTTACAAGACTGAAGGAACTGCTTGAAAAATCCAACCCCGAAGTAATGAGCGAGGGTGAGGTTACAGATATCAAGGCAGCGAAGGATAAATTAATGGAAGACGCACAGGCGTTATTCGCTAAGCTGTATGAGCAGAGCGGTGCTGCAGGTGCAGGCGGTGCAGGCCCTGATATGTCAGGCTTTGGCGGCGGTCAGGCAGATGGTTCTACCGGCGGCAATAATGATGATGTAGTTGATGGAGATTACCGCGAGGTATAATAGGTATAGGATCATCGAAACTTTCGTTTCTCGGATCCTTTAAAAATACACGAACCTTTCAAAGAGCACTTACAATGAAATCCATAGAAATTTCATTGTAAGGTTCTTTATCAACTTTAATCATTTCAGAAATTCGGATCGGGCTTCAGGTTAGAAGTTCCTAGGCTTTCAACCTGTGGTTCATCCATAAAAATCAATAGAATGCAAATGGGCGGTCAGTACTGACTGCCTGTTTGCCATTGAAAATCATTACCATCTATGCTATATTTAATAATTGGCTGGATTGTGTTAAGCGATAGATAAGGCTATGAAAGGTGAAAAATAAAATGGCAGATAAACGTGATTATTATGAGGTCTTAGGGGTCAATAGGTCAGCGACGGATGACGAATTGAAAAAAGCATATCGGCAACTGGCAAAAAAATACCATCCCGATACCAATCCAGGGGATAAAGCTGCAGAAGCCAAATTTAAGGAAGCTTCAGAAGCCTATGCAGTCCTTAGCGATGCGGATAAGCGTAGGCAGTATGATCAGTTTGGACACTCAGCCTTTGACGGTACCGGCGGAGCAGGGGCCGGAGGCTTTGATTTCAGTTCCATGGACATGGGAGACATCTTTGGTGATATCTTCGGTGATTTGTTCGGCGGCGGCCGCCAAAGACGTGCCAATAATGGGCCGATGCAGGGAGCTAATCTACGAACTGCTGTCAGAATCACCTTTGAAGAAGCGGTATTTGGTACGGAAAAAGAGCTTGAGCTTACACTGAAGGATGAATGCGGTACCTGTCACGGAACCGGTGCTAAGCCGGGAACCACGGCGGATACTTGTTCAAAATGCGGCGGTAAAGGTCAGGTTGTATATACACAGCAATCCCTATTCGGTATGGTTCGCAATGTGCAGACCTGCCCTGACTGTAAGGGAACGGGTAAGATAATCCGTGATAAGTGTCAGGATTGCTACGGAACAGGTTTTATCAGCAGTAAAAAGAAGATCAAGGTATCTATTCCGGCCGGAATTGACAGCGGACAAAGCGTAAGAATCAGAGGAAAAGGTGAACCGGGAATTAACGGTGGACCGAGAGGAGATTTACTGGTCGAGATCGAGGTTAGCAGACATCCGATCTTCCAGAGACAGGATTACGATATCTATTCTACAGCACCGATTTCCTATGCTACAGCTGTTTTAGGCGGAGATGTCAAGATCAGCACCGTTGACGGAGAGGTAATCTATTCTGTCAAACCAGGTACGCAGACGGATACAAAGGTACGGCTGAGGGAGAAAGGTGTCCCAAGTCTCAGGAACAAAGCAGTTCGCGGTGATCATTATGTCACGCTGGTGGTACAGGTTCCTACCAGCCTTAATGCTGAACAGAAGGATCTATTAAAGAAGTTTGACGATGCCATGACCGGTAAAACAGATCACAGTGATGGCACGGAGAATGAGAAGACCGGCAAGAAGAAATTCTGGAAATAAAACGGAGAACATACTACATCCGGAGGGGAAGATTAAACAGATGTTAATCCAGCCTTCGGATTATTTTTGGGCAGAAAGGTACGGTATCAGTATGAAATGGACAAAATTTACTTTGGAGACTACGACAGAGGCTGTGGATCTGATCAGTGATATGCTGAATGACCTTGGAATTGAAGGGATTGAGGTTACGGATAAGATTCCTTTATCCGAGGAGGATAAAAAGAAATTATTCATCGATATTCTTCCGGAACTCGGAGAAGATGATGGAGTTGCTATGGTAAGTTTTTACGTTGAGTTGTCCAAGGATACGGAGGAACTGTTGGATAAGGTGAAAGGTGGGCTGAAGGAGCTTTCCGATTATGTTACGATCGGAAGCGGGTTGATTACTGTCGATCAGACGGATGATCAGGATTGGATCAATAACTGGAAGGAATTTTTTAAACCCTTCCGTGTGGATGAAAATATCGTGATTAATCCAACCTGGGAAAAGCTCACGGAGGTTAAGGAAGGAGATCTGATCATAGAGATCGATCCTGGAACCTCCTTCGGAACAGGAGCACATGAGACAACAAAGCTGTGTATCACCGGACTGAAGCAGCACTTGAAGCCCGATACGATCGTACTGGATGCAGGCAGCGGCAGCGGTATCCTGTCCATCATTGCGAAAAAGCTGGGGGCGAAGGAAGTCCTCGGAATCGATATCGATCCCAATGCAACAGCTTCTGCCATCGAGAATGCAGCAGTAAATGAACTGCAGATTGAGGAAGGCAGCTTAAATTTCGTAACCGGTAATATTATTGAGGATGATGGCATCAGAACCGAAATAGGAAAAGTAAAGTATGATCTGGTCGTGGCTAATATTCTTGCCGATGTCATCATACCTTTATCAGAGGTCATCGGTGAAAACTTAAAACCGGGCGGCATCTTCATCAGCTCCGGTATCATTAATATGAAAGAGGAAGCCGTCAAAGAGGCACTGCTTAAGAACAACTTTACGATTCTGGAAGTAAACAGAATGAATGACTGGGTTTCCTTTGTCGCACAGAAATAGAAAATAAATCCTCATCAAAATGAATGGTTTGAAGTTGAGAACTTGATTAGTGACGAAATAAACTCCCGGGAACTTAAGTGTTCCCGGGAGCTGTTATGTGTTCTGATATTGAAATTTATCGTAGGACATGACGTTTTTTTCATCATGAGCTTTATGTTTTGAAGCTTTCATTCGTATTGACGTATATGATTCCTGCAATCACAGTCAGAATAATCAGGGTTAGAATTAGCTTCACAAGCCAAACAATATTATAAATTCCGCCAATGACGGCAAAGATAAGGTAGAATGCTACCAGAAATAAGAGATTACCGGTAAATCGGCATAAAGCCTTTTCATTATATCGGGCTTTCTTTTCCTTAGAAAGCATATTGTAGCCTGAGATCAAAAAAGCACCTCTTCCGGAACGAAGGAAAGAGCCAATTCCAATCAGTAGCAATAACACAAAGCTGCATACAACAATACCAGAGATATCTTCCATCTTTCTTTCCCGCTTTCTTTATACTAATATTTGACTATAGATTTCGTATGATACAGAAGATAGCAGAGGTCTATGGTCATTCATTGAAAATCAGATTTCTTTTTCACCAATGATCATAATAGTTATGAACGCTTTTGTAAATACAAATGGATTAAAAAAATCTTTGAAAATGGTTAAATTTAGTTGAACATATGTTCTTTTTGAGGTATAATAGATATGGCTTTTGAAAATGAACTAAGGAGAGTACTATGCCGCGTTTTTATGTAAATCCCGATCAGATATCGGAGCATGAAATTATTGCCAGTGTCAAGTCTGTTCAAGATACCGG
>JAEZLY010000205.1 GCA_023414985.1 Bacillota bacterium
CCCTCTGTTCATCAGACAGATGCTGACGTTCCAAAGCCATTGCCACCAGTGAGCATATTCTTCTCAGATAAGCTCTGTGATTTTGACTGAGAACGCCGGTGTTCCTACAGGACACACCGATAACTCCAAGGACATTTCCCTGGGAACTCACCGGCATATAATATGCTTCCGCCTCCATAAAGGTATCCGTACCGACACCTGCCCTCTTCTGATTTAAGAATACCCAGTGGGCAACCGTACTTTCCTTTAAGGACTGTAAAAAGTCCGCCTCTTCCTCCCCGGAAGCCAATGTAATTAAGCCTGCTTCTCCTTTGAAAGGATCCGAACCGTAGAAAATAATGGAACGATTGAATATCTTTGTGATATATTCACTGGTCAGGCTTACGATATTCTCAAGTCCTCTGGTTACCAGCAGTCGCTTATTGATTTCATAAAGAATCTCTATTCTCTGTTCCCTGTCCTGTGCCAGCTCCGCCTGGGCTTTGATCCGATTTGTCATCGTACTGGTAATCAAGGCCGTCAGCAGCATTACCACGAAGGTGATGGGGTAATCCCTTTGGAATACATCAAGATTATAATAAGGCTCCATAAAGAAGAAATTATCAATAAGAACGCACAATACGGAAGCTACAATACCATAGATGTATCCTGAGGTAACCCTGGAGATAATCAGTACGGACAGGATGTACAACATGATAAAGTTCTGGTTTTTCATATCAAACATTGCCAAAACACCCGAAAATGCGGTTGTTCCAAGTAAGATGCCAAAGGTCTTGAAGGTATCGCTCAGGGAGAAGGATACCCTGCCCTGCAGCTTTTTTCTTATCTTTCGGTATTTACGGGTTGGTGTACTATCCGGAATGATATGAATCTCGATATTCTCCAGCAATGAGATCAGTTTATCCTCTAAATCAATTTCCATTCGACCTCGGATAGACTTTTTGGTCCTGCTCTTACCGATGACAATATTCGTTACTCCGGAAAGTCTCGCATATTGAGCTATGGTTGCGGCGATGTCTTTACCGTTTAAGGTGGCAATCTCCGCACCCAGCTGTTCGGCAAGCTCGATATTTGACTGATAGCACTTTTTGGCCTCTTCCGTCAACATCTCATTCTCATCGTTCTCGACATAGACCACCACCCATGGAGCATGAAAAGCCTCTGCCATCCTGGCACTCAACCGGATACATCTTGCAGAAGAGGGCGAGCTGCTGATACAGACGAGAAGCTTTGTATTGGCAGTCTTATCGGAAGGAATCCCTTCACTCTGGTTGATATGGCTGATCCGGTCAGCCGCCTTACGCATGGCAACCTCACGCAGAAGTCTTAGGTTTTCTCTGGTAAGGAAAGGTCTTAGGCTTTCTTTCACTGCACTGTTGTCAGCATGGCTGTTAATCCAGGTCTCAATCCGACGAAGCAGCTCATCCGGTTCCATATCGATCAGTTTTACCTTATCCGCATGATCAAAGATATAATCGGGAACCGTTTCCGTCACATGTACCAGAGTAATCTCCTGTACAATATCCTTTAGGCTCTCGATATGCCAGACATCTACCGTCGTATACACATCAATTCCTGCATTCAGCAATTCCTCTACATCCTGAAATCTCTTCCGATTCCTGACCCCGGGCAGATTGGTATGTGCCAGTTCATCTACAATGATCAGCTTCGGCTTACGCTCCAGTGCTGCATCGATATCAAATTCACTATTTTCCTCAGTTGTCCCGATGCGCTTTGCTGTAAGAAACGGTATTCCACGAAGCAGTCTCACCGTCTCCGGGCTGGTATCCGGTCGGATATATCCGATTACCACATCCACACCGCTTTGGAACTGAACCTTGGCGTCATCCAGCATGGCATAGGTCTTTCCGACACCTGCTGCATAGCCGAAGAAGATTTTCAAATGTCCTCTTGCTGTATTCTTGTCCTCTTCTTCAAAATGCTTCATATATCGGCTCAGCTCCCTTTATATCTTGTATTATACTCTAATTCTTTAGATACTTTACCGCAATCTGCGTCCGATGCTCCAGCCCGGTCTTTTCCAATATGGTACTGATATGATTTCTTACCGTACCGTTGGTCAGATAAAGCTTCTCCCCAATTTCCTTATTCGATAATCCCTCTGCAATCAGCTGAACAATCTCCAGTTCCCTTGGAGATAAAAGAGCTTCAAAATATCTGCTTCCGGATTGTCTTGAGGATACCCTGCTTCTGATGAAATCAAGGATATCCGCCTGAAACACTGTCCCACCGGAATGGATGACCCTAATTGCGGAAAGGATTCGATCCGCCGGACTGTTTTTTAGAATATAACCGTTAATCCCTGCTTTTAAGGCACGGAGAATTAATTCCTGTTCATCGAAGGTCGTCAACAGAAGCGGTGAAGAAAGCCGTTCCTCCAGTATCTGCCTTGCCGCCTCTATTCCGTCAGTTCCAGGCATCCGAATGTCCAGCATGACTACCTCCGGTCTTAATTCCCTGCAAAGCTCCAGCGCCTGCTTCCCATCCGCGGCGGTTCCGACAAACTCTAAATCCGCCTGCGTTTCAATAATCATCTTGAGTCCTTCTCTGATAATTGCATCATCGTCTGCAATCAATACTCTGATCATTTCCTATCCGCTCCCATCCTGAACCTATCCCTATTGTACCTTTTTATTGATAAAAATCAACAGATACTTAAAGTAGAAAAATATTGCTGACGCCAAACCCATGCTCTCCTTTTGTAAAAAAGCATTTTCCCTTTGCCTTGACAGTCCGTTCCTCAATTGCCTCCAGTCCGAGTCCTTTCTCGAAACTCTCCTCGGAAGTTCCATTGTCCTTATATTCCACCTTAATAACCTTTTTAAATACATCAATACTTAAAGCGAATTCGGTGGCATTGGAATGCTTGAGGAGATTCGTCAGACATTCCTTCAGATTATCATGGATACAGGCCCATACCTCAAGACTGATCATATCCAAGTCCCCTGTAGCAGTCAGTACGGTCTCCTTATTGTAACTCACCTTGAATTCTTCCAGAAGCGATTTAATATCCGTAATCCCGACCAAGGCCTGATCCACCCGTTCATCCCGCAGAGAGGTCCTAATCTCATCAACGCCTTCTCGAAGATTATTAATTGCCTTACGGATACTCTCCTCGGCTTTCTCAGGATGATCCTTCATAATCAGTTGCGCTGCTTCGAGCAGGATGATACTGCCTGAAATACCGTGCCCTACCTGGTCGTGGATTCTCGCCGCGATTCTGTTTCTCTCCTCAACAGATGCATTGTACTTCAGTGTTTTCGTCAGACTTCTGATATCGATCAATTTTTTATTCAGCCCCAGAATCTCTTCCTTCTGTTCTTCCGATTCCGTTTGATAATGGATCAGCATAGAGATCAGCAACCTGCAGAACAGGACCATAGCCGTCAAAACCGTGGTAATGATACCCGATACGAGTTCAGGAACAAAGATAAAGTAAGCCAGCAGTATTAGTACGGCCAATATGTAATAGAACATTTCCTTCTCAACCAGACTGTCCAGCAGATGGATGATGAGAATGATAAACAGCGGAAATAAATATTCTACTCCGAGGAGAAAGCAGGCAATGATACAAAGACCTATGGTTAAGCGGATGAACTGGCCTCCCTGTTTCACTCTGATCAGCAGAAGCTCCAGTACGAATACGCAAACAAAGCTAAGCATCGATATTACTGTAACAGTAATACCGATCTTAGCTGATAAAAACAATATGGCTGAGGCAAGCACAGCTGTAAGCTTTGCCAGGAAGTAGAGAAATGGCCTTTCCATCCTAATACCGCCTAATTTGTTTTATAGTTTTGTGAAAATAGTACTGCACCGATTAATAGG
>JAEZLY010000032.1 GCA_023414985.1 Bacillota bacterium
TCTGTGTACCGTTCAATGCCAGCTATCAGATCAATGATTTAAAGCTCCCCTATACCTTCCTGATGGTGATCGGTTTTATCTTCAACCTTTACCGTATATATATTATGCCGAGGCTCGGCCGACTTGCAGATAAATACGGCATGGGAAGGCTGCTTCGATTTACCCTGCTTGCGCTGGGGCTGAACTTCTTGGCTGTTGCCTTCACCATGCCGTTTAATGCATATCCGATGACCGTACTTGCCGCTTTCTGCAGCTCTACCGCATGGGCTTTTGTCGGTATCGGTTTATTTGGTATTCAGTTGGATTTTTACCGTCAGGATAAACGAATGACCTGGCTCACACTGACCTCCTCTGTCGCAGGGCTCCTTGGCTTTCTGACCTCAATCGTCGGAGGAAGGCTTCTGGATCTGCTCCAAAAGGCGGATCTGCATCTGTTCGGCTGGAAGATCTATGCTCAGCAGGTTCTGAATTTATTGGGTTTCCTTATCATCCTGCTCGCAGTATGCTATATCCGCATGCGGATTGAGACGGAAAAGATCGACGTCAACCGCCAGGATGGCAGGGTATAACTACTCATTTACGACCATTTCGCAGAGATATACAGGGCCTGAGAACCCATCATTATAGTAATTGGTTCCATAAACGTTAAAGTTCTGAGTATTCATGGGAAGAATAAAGGAAACCGTATAAATTCCGTAATCCTCTGTCGGTAACTCCAGTGGTGCCGTAAGCTCGTTCCCGTCGACATCCTTGACGTAGGCAGCTGCTGTTGCATCTGCAAGCATATTATATTCTGCATCCATTGGTAAAATCAGAAAATCATCCAGGCAAAAATAATTTCCCTTTTGTTCTGATTTCATTTTGATCTCGGCAACGAAAACACTGTTACCGTCTCCCAAATCGGTAATATTGATTTCATCCAGAAGAAAGCTGATCTTATTCTCCATGGTAACCTCTTGCTTTAAATCGAAAACCGTCTGCTCTCTGCCAATCACAAAGTAATTATAATTATTATAGCTTTCCTGCTGGCCCCCATCCTGTGTATCCTCCGGGGGAAGGAACAGATTGATCGTAACATAATAACTATCCTCGAGTTTCTGAGTAGATACTCCAAGCAGAATATCCCCTTGGGAGTAATAATCGATCTGCTCCCCGGCTTGCTGATTTTGACCATCGGTAATGCCTTCTTCATAAAGGAAGCCGCATTTCTCTTCCAGCAGTGTCTCATAGGCTGCTATTCCCATATAAAACTCATCTTCCGATCCCTCCGACGCAAACAGAAATTCATAGCATATGGAATTCTCCTGCTCATAACGGTCATTCAGCATAAAGCGCCAATCGGAATCAATACTGATTACGTCAGGCAATTCCGTATAGGAAAAGTACTCATTATTTTGTAACTCATCCTGATTCTCCCCAAAATAGCCTCCGGACTCTTCCGTATCATAATATACTCCGTTTGAAATATTCGAAGCTGTCCCTGAGCTCTCAGCCTGCCGAAAAGCTTCCACAAATACCGCAATATAGAAGGCGCCTAGCAGCAGTACAAATATGGTATAAAGAACCAGAAATACATAAAGAGGCCCCTTACTTCTTCTTTTGTACGCATTGGGAGGCAATGGCGGAGGAAGAGTTCCTCTGCCTCCCTGATAGGACTGAGTAGGATATGGTTGATTGGGATATGATTGGCCGGGATATGGCTGGTTCGGATACGGCTGGCCGGGATATGGCTGGTTCGGATACGGCTGGCCGGGAGAGGGCTGGTTCGGATACGGCTGAGTAGGATACGGTCGACTGGGATATGGCTGGTTCGGATATGGCTGGTTCGGATACGGTTGATTAGAAGGGACCTGCTGATAAGCCGGATTAACGTTCCTCTGATACCCTGCCTGCTGGTTCATTGGCTGTCCGCTCTGCCCCTGCTGTGCTTGAGGCCAGCTCTCCTGAGCCTGATGTTCCTGCTGCCCGGGATGCTCATTCCTCTGCTCCTCTTTCGGCTGCCTATTTATCTCAGGTCCATATTGAGCCTCATAAAATACATTTTGCGTCTGCTCGGTCTGTTCCTGTTTCGGAGGCTTGGAATTATTCTTAGCCTGTTCATTAATGGTCCCGCAATTCGGGCAAAATGACTGGTCAATCTGTAACTCTCTTCCGCATGTTCTGCAAATCATGAAATATCCTCCCACCTTTGTAATGTATTACCCTATTATTCCATTATATATTACTTTCGGCACATTTCAAACCATATATTAGAGCATGGAAATAATTTACCATTTTCCGCGTCCCGGCTATTGCTTCACCGTGTCCGTTGGACTATAATCAGAGTATGCTACCTTATTTCTTAATTCTTAAGTGCAAGGAGGTATATTTATGGAGACAAGACCGTATATTTCATGGGATTTGGTCGGGGATTTCATGACAGCTACCTTTGAAAAAATGGGTGTTCCCCACGAGGATGCCGTCATTTGTGCAGATGTCCTGATGGAAAGTGATCGAAGAGGCATCGAAAGTCACGGCTGCAATCGTTTTAAGGCAATCTATATTGACCGAATGCTGGAGGGAATCCAGAAGCCTGTCACCAATTTCGAAATTGTTCGGGAGACTCCCACGACCGCAGTGGTTGACGGCCATGACGGAATGGGTATGATCGTCGGTTACCGTTCTATGCAGCTGGCAATTGATAAGGCTAAAAAATACGGGATGGGTATGGTTGCTGCACGCAACTCCACACATTATGGTATTGCCGGATATTATGCCACCATGGCTACCAATCAGGGTCTGATCGGTATCACCGGTACAAATGCGCGTCCCTCCATTGCCCCCACCTTCGGAGTTGAGAATATGCTCGGAACCAATCCGCTGACCTTCGGTCTGCCTACGGATGAGGAATTCCCCTTTGTACTTGACTGCGCAACCAGTATTACACAGCGTGGTAAGATTGAATACTACGCCCGCAACGGAAAAGATACACCTAAGGGAATGGTCATTGGACAGGATGGCTCGGCCATGACCGACAGTAAGCAGATTCTTACGGATCTCACCAAGGGTACTGCAGCTCTTGCACCTCTGGGCGGTATCGGAGAGGAGTTGGCGGGCTATAAGGGTTATGGTTATGCAACCGTTGTTGAGATCTTATCAGCCGCCTTACAAGCCGGCAATTATCTGAAGCTGTTATCAGGGATTGGAGAAGACGGCAAGAAGCAGTCTTATCATCTCGGACACTTCTTCCTGGCTATTGATCCGGAAGCCTTCATGGGATTGGACAGCTTTAAGGAAACCACCGGTAATATCCTTCGTGATCTTCGCTCCTCCAAGCTGGCACCCGGCGAAGAGAAGATCTATACCGCCGGAGAGAAGGAATACCTGTGCTGGTTAGAACGAAAGGATAAGGGTGTGCCGATCGGAGAGACGGTACAGAAGGAATTTATCGCGATCCGCGATCAGTTTAAGCTTCCTTTCAAGTTCCCATTTGAATAAATCATAATTTCATACAGGAGTGGAGACCGTATTGTGGTTTCCCCTCCTGTTTTTTATTCTTTTCTGATACAGACTCCGAATAAAATAGAAATCCTTGGTTGACATACGGCAAAGGCTACGTTATAATTACTGCTGACAAGACAGCTATCAAGTCCGGTGTAAATTCTCACATTCCGACTTCAAGGCTGTCAAGGGAATAAGGATCAAACGTAGAAAGGGCAGAATAATTATGAACAATACTTCTAAAAATGTATTACTGTTATGTATCGGTGGTCTTCTCAGTGCAATTGGCATTATGATACCGATGGTCGCACCAAAGATTATTATAGAACCGGCATCCTTTACGCTTGCCAGCCATGTCGCGGTATTTATCGCTATGTTCATCTCTCCGGTTATGGCGGTCTCAGTCGCCTTGCTCTCCGGGCTCGGCTTCCTGCTGGCAGGTTTTCCGCTCGTAGTCGTACTGCGTGCCTTATCCCATGTGATCTTTGCGGCATTGGGAGCATATCTGATTAAGAGAAACAACTATATTCTATTGTCCCCAAAAACCATAGTACCCTTTGCACTGCTGATTTCTGCAGTTCATGCAATCTGTGAAGTGACCGTTACCAGCCTGTATTACTTCGGCACCGGTAAGACTACAACCACCTATTACATTCTGGGCTTAGTTGGTCTCGGAACTGTCATCCACAGTATGATAGATTTCTCCATCGCTACAGCAGTTTGGGTTCCACTGCAGCATGTGATCACCATCCCGGCCAATGCTAAGGTTAGAAAGGCACCAAGATTAAATACTCAATAGATTTCTTTTCAATTTAGTGGGGGTATTAAATAGAAAAGAAGAAAAAGAAGCTGTTTCAAAACGGTAAGACAACTTAAGGTCAGGACAATAGGTATCCTAACCTTAGCGGTTGACACGTATTTTGAAGCAGCTTCTTTTATAACGATCACCCATAAGGCAAAGGGCTCCCCGGTTACGATCAAATGGTCCGTCTCACCGAACTGGATAGCCCTGATAGGACTTTCTTTTTTCTTCACGATGCTCTTCCTGATTTATCCATTCTCTCACTCCTTGACGATGTTATGTAAGTACTTTCATTTTCTATATTACATTTCTCCTCGGATTACGTCAATAGCATATCTATTTTTTGATATTTGTCTTGATATTACAGGTGTGGTGAGGTATAATCATTTCTGTAAGCATTTACATACATTCATGGAAAAATCCGATAAAACAGCTTGTTCTTTCTGCCATACAGTAGCATGATGATAGTATCACTCTTCGTATAATGAGGTAATTGCAATGAACATTTATGATATTTCAAAAAAAGCGGGTGTCTCTATCGCAACGGTATCGCGGGTCATCAATGGCAACTCTTATGTCAGTGCCGAGACAAAGCGAAAGGTGCTGGAGGTCATGAAGGAAAGCGGCTACACTCCGAATGCCTTTGCCAGAGGCTTGGGTCTGAATACGATGAAGACGGTCGGAATCATGTGTGCCGATTCCTCAGATCCTTATATCGCGAAAGCTGTCTTCCATATCGAACAGAAACTGAAAGCATATCATTATGACGCGCTGCTCTGCTGTACAGGCTTTGACCCGGAGGAAAAGGAGAAATATATGAATCTGCTGCTCTCCAAGCGGACAGATGCGATCATATTGGTGGGTTCTAATTTTGTAGAAGCAGAGGAGGACAAAAACCGATATATCCGGCAGGCTGCTCTTGCTGTTCCGGTGATGATCATCAACGCTGCATTAAGCGGCGATAATATCTACAGCACACTCTGCGATGACAGACGGGCAGTCTATGACGCTACGGTTGCCCTTCAGAGTAGTGGTCATAAAGATATTCTTTTCCTTTATAATGCGAAAAGCTATAGCGGCAACAAGAAGCTGGAAGGATTTCTCGCCGCAAGAGGGGAGGCTGCCGAAGCTCCGATGGACCGGGAAGCCTATGTCCACTATCTCCCGGGCAATATCCATCAAGTGAAGCAGTATCTGGATAAGCTTTATGAGGAGGGCTTGAAATTTGATGCAATCCTTACGGCAGATGACAGCCTTGCCATCGGTGCCCTGAAATTCGCCAGAGATCACAAGCTATCCGTTCCGGAGGAATTCTCCATTATCGGCTATAACAACTCCATCATAGCAGAATGCTGCGATCCGGAGCTCACCTCCATTGATAATAAGCTTGAAGCCGTATGTAATCATAGTGTAAATGCCCTGATGGGAGTTTTTCAGAATGAAGAGATACCGAATCGTACGGTATTCTCCGCAGAAATCGTCAAGCGGGGAACGACCCGGTTTGATTAATTTATAGAAACGAGGGAGCGAAGTATGAAACCATTTTTAGACCAGAACTTTTTATTATCTACGGATACGGCTGTCAGATTGTATCATAAATATGCAGCCAAATTACCCATCCTTGATTACCACTGCCATATCAACCCGAGGGAAATCGCCGAAGATAGGCATTTTGACAATATCACTCAGATCTGGCTGGGCGGAGACCATTATAAGTGGCGTCTGATGCGTGCCAATGGGATTGACGAATATTTCATCACCGGAGCCGCAACAGATCGGGAAAAATTCGAGATGTGGGCAGATACCCTCTCCAAATGTATCGGTAATCCGCTTTATCACTGGAGTCATCTGGAGCTGCAGAGATATTTCGGATATCACGGCACATTAAATAAGCATACTGCCGAAGAGGTTTGGGAGCTGTGTAATACAAAGCTGGCTGATCCTTCCATGAGCGTACGAAGCATGATCAAGAGCTCCGGGGTTACACATATCTGTACCACCGATGACCCGGTTGATCCTTTAGAATGGCACGATATCATTGCTAAGGATCCCGAATTTGACGTGCGGGTATTGCCGACCTGGAGGCCGGATAAAGCCATGAACCTGGAGAAGGAGGATTATTTGACTTATCTGGCGAAGCTGCGCGACGTAAGCGGTATAGAGATCGACAGCTTCCGTACCCTGCAGGCTGCCTTAAAGGTTCGTCTGGAATACTTTAAGAAGAGAAAATGCCGTATCTCCGATCACGGACTGGATTATATGATGTATGTTCCGGCCGAAGAAGAAACCATTGAAGCCATATTTATCAAGCGATTGAAGGGTACTCCGCTAACCGAGACTGAAATTCTGCAGTTCAAGACTGCATTTATGCTTGAGATGGGGAAGGCATATGCGGACTTAGACTGGGCAATGCAGCTCCATTACGGCTGCAAGCGAAATAATAATACCGCAATGCTTCGCAAGCTCGGACCCGATACGGGTTATGATGCAATCAACAGCTATACTCCCTCCGATCAGCTTGCGAATTATCTGGATGCCTTAAGCAGTCAGGGCAAGCTGCCCAGAACCATCATCTACAGCCTGAATCCGATCGATAATGCAGCGATCGATACCATCATCGGCTGCTTTCAGGACAGCACGGCAATCTGTAAGGTTCAGCACGGCAGTGCTTGGTGGTTCAATGATCACAAGTCCGGTATGTCCGATCAACTGATCTCTCTTGCAAATGTAGGCTTCCTAGCCGGCTTTGTTGGTATGCTGACCGATTCCAGAAGCTTCCTCTCCTATCCAAGACATGAGTACTTTAGAAGAATACTCTGCAACCTGTTCGGTAACTGGGTAGAGAATGGCGAATACCCCGCCGATATGGAAGCACTCGGGGAGATTATTGCCAATATCTCCTACTACAATGCCTTAAATTACTTTAAGTTTTAGGTAAAAAAAGGGTTTGCAGATTATTCTGCAAACCCTTCCTTATATTCTGCCTGATGATTATTACCGGACCAGCTCATCTCCAGTTCCGATTCGATGATGGTTACCGACAGTACCTCCATCAGATCCAACTCATAATGCGGTATTTCTCTGCCCCATTCGTCCGTCGTGATCCTGACTATCGGACGCAATGGAAAGTTCTTGTTCTGTTCCTTTACTATTCCAACCCGATAATCGGATAATCTGACCATGGAGCCGTTCGGATAGATTGCGATCTGCTTAATTAATACCGATACCAGCTTCAAATCGAACTGTGATTCGGCATGCTCCACCAGATAGTTCACGGCCTGATTGGAGCTCCATTTTCTTCTGTAGCTACGGTCCGAGACGAGGGCATCATATACATCCGCAATTGCTACAATTCTGATGAATTCATGCAGTTCACCGGCTGGTGTCCCGGTAGGATAGCCTTTTCCATCCATTCTCTCATGGTGATACAGAGCAACAATCCTTGACAATTCAGTCAAATTGACACAGCGCTTGAGGGCTTCATAGCCCAATACGGTATGCAGCTTGACATGCTCAAACTCCTCTTTCGCCAGTTCACCCTCTTTATTGATGATCTTCTGATCCAGAAGGATCTTTCCCATGTCATGAAGGAGTGCTCCGGCTGCCAGCTTCTCCAGCATCGGCCTGGTATATCCCAGCTTATTACCGATAATCAGAGAATAAACTGTCGTGCTGACCGAATGGGTAAAGGTATATTCATCTGCCGCACCGATATCGTTTAAACTCACCTGTACATCCGGATTGGCAAGGATTTCATCAATTACACTGTTGATCGCTGTCGACATTTCCTGAACGTCGATTACCGTCTTCGTCGAAAATTCCTCCATCGTCTGTCGAAGCACCTGTTTACACAACAGTCTTGTCTCCTCAGAAATGGCATCAGGGATTTCAATCCCATAGCTTTTGGTATCTTCGATATAGACATAATCAATGCCCAGCTTTTTAAGACTGTTGCTATACCGCTCAAGGTCATTCGTACCTTCCTTAAGCACCAAACAGTCTCTGTAATAGATGGATTTTCCCAGTACCATCTCTGGTTTTATCATTGACAACGACACTAGACGCATTCCAATACTCCCTAGAAAATTTACATTTATGGTGCTTTTCTTTGTAAAGCTTACTACTTATTAATCATACTTTATCGTCTGCAAAGTGTCAATAAGCACTGGGACAGTTTGTGTCAAAATTGTCTATTTTTGTATATCTTTTTTATTCGCAAGCGTTATCCTTGATATACCGAATCAACTCATCCACCTGGGTAAAGGCCAGTGCAACCACAGTATCGGCAGCTCCGTAATAGATGGCAATTCTGCCGGTAGCAGCATCCTGCAGGGTAGCGCAGGGGAAGGTTACGTTCGGGACATCACCGACACACTCATAAAGCTCTGTCGGATGGAAGATGAAGGGTTTACATCTATATTTTACCTTCCAGGGTTCGTCAATATCCAGGATGGCAGCACCCATGGAATAAATCATGCCGTTGCAGGTAGTTCCTACTCCGTGGAAGATCAATAACCAGCCCTCTTTGGTCTCAATCGGTATCGGTCCTGCACCCACTTTCGTCCAGGCCCAGCCCTGAGCCTGCATAACGAAACGATGATAGCCCCAATGCTCCATGTCAAAGCTCTGGCTCAAATACATATCACCAAAGGGAGTATGTCCATTATCGCTGGGTCTTGAGAACATCATGAATTTACCGCCGATTTTCCTTGGAAATAAAACCCCGTTGCGGTTAAAAGGCAGAAATGCATTCTCAAGCTGATAGAATTTCTTAAAATCGTAGGAGTAAGCTACTCCGATGGTCGGGCCGTGATACTGGTTACACCAGGTCACATAGTAGCGGTCCTCGATCCAGCATACTCTGGGATCATATCCGCACGCAACTCCTGTCTGTTCCTCCTTGTCATTATATAAAGGCATAGGATCGTGCTCTATATCCCAATCGATTCCGTCCTTGCTCTTTCCCAGGAAAAGATGCTGCTGCATTGCCTTATCATCGCTGCGGAATACACCGACAAAGGCTCCGTCCTTAGGTATAACGGCACTGTTAAAGATACTGTTGGCACTGGGTATCTGATTTCTCTTTATGATCGGATTATTGCTATACCTCCATACGATGTCCTGGCATCCCTCCGGTCGGTCCTGCCAGGGTAAATTGGGTAAATTCTCTCCTATAATCATAGCTTAGCCTCCATTCTGCCATAGGCAGTTCCTATATTGTCAAAAACCTGATGCGTGCACTAATCGTGCATTATGTGTGCATTCTCCGTTTTTATTATAACAACAACAATACCTTTTGTCCAATACTTTATTACATTTTGAAAGGATTATAGGTGCATATTTCACTGTTGAATCCGTTCAGCATACATGGTAAAGTATAGCTATTAGGAGAACCATATGAAGTTTTTCGAAGCCATCCATCGTCCAAAGGATGATACTAATTCCATAGATAGGAGCTCACAAATGAAAACAATGCGGAGAGAGAAACTGATAGAGCGGCTGAAACTCAGCTTGATCATCGGAATGATTTATCTGGCACTATCCCTGCTGTCTGTCGGCTGCCCTTTGCGTTATCTGTCCGGAATCCCCTGCCCCGGCTGTGGGATGACAAGGGCCATAGGTCAGGCGCTGCAGCTGGATTTTACATCAGCCTGGTATTATCATCCCTTGTTTTTTCTCGCACCGATCATTGTATTCCTTTTTCTCTTTGAAAGTTATCTTCCTCCGAAGCTCGTTCGGATTACCTGGGGAGGCATCATCGCTTTATATCTGATTACCTACCTCATAAGGGTCCTTATCTATAAATGCGACGTTGTGAGGATTGACATCCGTTCCGGGGCAGTGTTAAGATTATTCTATACAATCTTTGTGGGAGGTAACTAATGATTAAACAACGAAGCTTTATCGCAATGGTACTGTTAAGCATCATCACCTTTGGAATCTATGGAATTATCTTTTGGTACAACTATACCGATGATTTGAATACGGTATGTAACGGAGACGGGAAAGAATCCCGGAATTATCTTATTGTCATTCTCCTATCCATCATTACCTGCGGAATTTATTATTGGGTATGGGTTTACGGTGTCGGCAACCGCCTTTGCGAAAATGCTCCGCGGTACGGCAACCGATTTACGGAAGACGGAACTACTGTATTACTTTGGATGATCATCGGCAGTCTTCTGTGCGGCTTCGGAACACTGTATGCACAGTACATACTGGTTAAGAATATGAATATTCTTGGAGAGCAATACAATCAGATCATGCAGAATAATTATCAGAATTACAGCAACCCCCAGTAAGTTTATAGGAATAGAGATTCATCCGGATAAGCATCGGCTTAACCGAGAATGTTCTGCAATAAAGGTACCGGCTGCCACAATCCCGAGAAGCCATAAAAGCGTTCTTTGGGGTTTGTGACAGCCGGTTTTTTGTACAAAAATCATTGCAATATTTAGCATCTATTTCCATAAAAAATAGTTTATAATGTAGACAATATCGGTACTACCGTACTGAAGGAGATAAAACGCTCAGAAAGACAGGTGAATTCCTATGGAAATAAGCAAAATCCGGGATACAGCAGCACAATTAAGAGAGAATATCAGCAAGGTTATTGTCGGAAAGACAGAGATTATCAATCTCATGATCACAGCCTTGCTATCCAATGGGCACATCCTCCTGGAGGACGTTCCCGGTACAGGTAAAACTATGCTGGCAAAGGCTTTGGCAAGATCCATGGCGGCGGATTTCAAACGGATTCAATTCACTCCCGATCTGCTTCCCTCCGATATCACAGGTCTGAATTACTATAACCAGAAGCTGGGGGAATTCACATTTCACAGCGGTCCTATATTTACGAACATCCTGCTGGCGGACGAAATCAACCGGGCCACGCCAAGGACCCAGTCCAGCTTATTGGAATGCATGGAGGAAAGACAGATCACCATTGACGGTGAAACTCATCTCCTGGAACAGCCCTTTCTGGTAATTGCAACTCAGAATCCCGTCGAGACTTCAGGGACCTTTCCTCTGCCGGAAGCTCAGCTGGACCGTTTCCTCCTGCAGTTAAGGATTGGGTTTCCCACTGTCCGGGAAGAACTGGATATACTCAACCGCTTTATGACAGACAGCCCTCTGGAGACCCTCTCTCCTGTATGCTCCGGTGAGGAGCTGCTGCTGATGCAGCAAGGCTGCAAGTCAGTCTTTGTACATCCTTCCTTGATGGAGTACATGGCTGCTATCTCCAGGCAGACCCGGGAGCAGGATGCAATCGCTCTCGGTGTAAGCCCGAGAGGAACTCTGGCTCTGCTTCGTACTTCTCAGGCATATGCTGCACTTCAGGGATTGTCTTATGTGACCCCTGAAATCATTCAGTTTCTGACCCCTTATGTCTTTACTCACAGGCTGATTCTTCGCAGCAGCTTTCATAAGGCTTCTTCAGCCGGGGAGCTGATGACCCGTATCCTTTCGGAAATTGCTGTACCAACCGAGGATTTCTCCAGAAGCTAATAGATACTTTACAATGCCGGATGCGAAGATCGCATCAGAATGGGAGCTGTGTATGACAATACTGGCTGCATTGGCCGGAGCCTACCTGATCTATTGGTTACAACGCTATCTGTACCGCAAATTCTGGATGAACAACCTGAAGGTGGAACTCTCTTTCTCGGAGCAACGGGCGGTAGAAGGAGAAATGCTGACCCTGTATGAAACCGTCAGAAATCAGAAGCTCCTGCCAATTCCGGTACTCAAGGTAAAATTCATTACTTCACGTTATCTATCCTTTCTCGATCTGCGTGATACAGAGGTAACCGACCATACTTACCGCAATGATATGATTTCTGTGATGATGTATCAAAAGCTGACCAGAAGTCTTCCTTTTCTATGCTCCAAAAGAGGCTTTTTTACCATCGATAAGCTGGTACTGGTCTGCAGCGATCTGCTCTTAGAATCGGAGCTTGTCGCAGAGAGCGCTTTAGACATTAGTCTCACTGTCTATCCGAAACCGGTGGAGGACGATAAAATCGACATTCCCTTCCGGCGGATGCTGGGTACCGTCCTGACGAAGCGATTTATTAATGAGGATCCCTTTGAATTCAAAAGTATCCGGGAATATCAGACCTATGATACCATGAACAAAGTCAACTGGAAGGCTTCCGCGAAGATCGGCTCTCTCATGGTAAATGTCTGTGATCATACAGCATCCCAGCAGATCAAAATCCTGTTGAATTTTGAAGCCGAAACTATCCTTCGGTATGAGGAGCTGGAGGAGGAAAGTATCCGGCTGGCCGCCTCCTTTGCTGCAAAATTTATCGAACAGGGAATCCCCACCTCTGTCTACACCAACGGCAGAGATTGTATTACACGGGAACTGTTAAAGGTTCCTGCCGGCTCCGGCAGCAATCACATCCGAACCATCAATGAAACTCTGGCCCGCATAGATACGTCACTGCCCATTTCCCCATTTAGCACCACTCTATGGGAGGAGTTG
>JAEZLY010000038.1 GCA_023414985.1 Bacillota bacterium
GGAACAGATCAAACCGCATTTTCTATATAATACGCTTGATACCATCAACTGGATGGCCAGGGAATATGATGCAGAGGATATCGTAAGGGTGGTCGATGCGCTGACCAGTATGTACAGAATTGGCTTAAGCCATGGCAAGGATTATATTACTCTGGAGGAAGAGATCAAGTATGTAGCGAACTATCTGTATATACAGAAGATTCGTTATCAGTCGAAGCTAAACTTTGAGATTAAGGAAGACATGCAGCTGCAGAAATATGAGGTTCCGAAGCTGATCCTTCAGCCGCTTATCGAGAACGCCATCTACCACGGAATTAAGACAAAAAGGGGAGAAGGACATCTGATCATCAGCACGAAGGAGCTGGAGGGAGGTTTTATTGAGCTTGCAGTGGAGGATGACGGTTCAGGAATGCCTGAAGAGAAGGTGGAGGAGCTGAACCGGGTCCTGAATGAGCCCAATAGAGACGAGCAAAATCAAAGCTTCGGATTGTTCTATATTAATGAACGTCTGCGAATCAGATATGGCAGCCGCTACAATGTTCAAATCTTAAGTGCAAGGGATGCAGGGACTAAGGTAACGATCCGAATTCCAAAAAACTGCAATAAAGAGGAAGTGAGTCCATTCTATGAGGAATAAATCTTTAAAAGCCGTATTTGTCCTTATTGCATTATTCTTTTTAATGTTTCTGTCAAGCTGTAACTTCTATCAGGAAGACAAAAAATATGAGAAGATTGATTATGTGATTGGCGTTTCTCAGGCTAATTTAAGAGAATCCTGGCGTCTGGTATCGACGAATGAAATCCGGGAAGAAGCAGAAAAGCACTCGAATATCAGCTTAATCATAACGGATGCAACTTCCGATACGGATAAGCAGAAGGATGATATCAATAAGCTTTTGGAATTCGGGATTGATCTGTTGATTGTTTCTCCTTGCGATGTAAAAGCAATGACACCGATCATCAGAGAGGTCTATCAGAAGATTCCTGTAATTGTTATGGACCGAGCTGTTGAGGGATATGATTATGCATTATATATCGGACCGGATAACGAAATTATCGGAAGGAAGGCTGCAGAAGAGGTTCTCAATCTGCTGCCTGACCGGCAAGGAACCGTCCTGGAGCTGAGCGGCAACGAGACTTCCCAATCCAGTGTTGATCGAAGCAAAGGCTTTGCATCGCTGATCTCGGAATATCAGGGTATTAATACGGTCAAATATTTCGTGGATTCGGCAACCAGGGACGAGACGGAGGATATGGTTCTGAAGCTTGACCCGGTTCTGCAGGGAGTCAGCGTGATATTTGCGCATAATGATTATATGGCCAGAGGGGCTTACCTGGCAATGAAGCAATTGGGTTATAATATCCCGATCATCGGAATTGACGGTTTTACAGGAGAGAATAACGGAATTGATATGGTTCGGAATAATCAGATTGCAACCACGATTTCCTGTCCGACAGGCGGAAAGGAAGCAATTCAGTATGCGATGGATATCCTGAATCATGTGAGCGGTGTTCCGAAAAAGATTATTCTGAGAAGTCATAATATCACGAAGGATAATGCGGATGCTTATGTTCAAAGCCTTGAGAAAGCTTATAAAGAGACAGACCATATCATTGATGTGGGCTATTCGCAGGTTGGATCGGAAAGTGCCTGGAGAATTGCAAACACGGCTTCTATTAAGGAAGCGGCGAGAGAGAACGGTATCAATCTGATTTACGAGGAGGGAAATCAATCGCAGGAAAAACAGATCGAATCCATTCGTAAATTTATTGATATGGGAGTAGATATTATCGTTCTTTCACCGGTGGTCGATACAGGCTGGGATGAGGTGCTTAAGGAAGCAAAAGCAGCCGGTATTCCGGTACTCCTGTCGGACAGGAAAATTATCGTAGATGATGACGAATTGTATACTACCTATATTGGTGCGGATTTTCTTGAGGACGGGCGTAGTGCCATGAGGTGGATTGCCAAAAATGTTCCGAGCAATCAGGGTATCGTTGAGATAATGGAACTGAAAGGAACCATAGGGGCATCCCCATCCACGGAACGTAAAAAGGGCTTTGAGGAGATTTTAAGTCAGTATCCGAGATATGAAATCGTATACTCAGAGACGGCTAACTTCACCTACCAGGACGGAAAGAGAGTGGTGGAGGAATATCTTGCTGAGCATGAATGGAATATTGATGTTATCTTTGCTCATAATGATGATATGGCTTTGGGTGCGATTGAAGCTCTGGAGGAGAACGGTATACGTCCCGGTGTGGATGTAAAAATTGTATCAATAGACGGCACCAAGGAAGCCTTCAAAGCGATGCAGAAAGGGAAATTGAATTGCAGTGTGGAATGTACACCACTCCTGGGACCGCAGCTGATGAAGGCAATCCGGGACCTGACTTCAGGGAAGGAGCTTCCCTTACGGATCATTACGGAAGGAAAGATTTATACCCAGGAAGAGGCTGCAAAGCTGATCAACAGCAGAAAATATTGATTAAATTAACTCGTATGGATCAGCGATAACTGTAAAGACTAATTGTATCTAAATCAGGAGGTACAAGGATGTCCAACAGAATGAACAGTAAGGATCCGAACCATACCAATTCGAATAATAATGGTCTGGCAGAAAGAAATATAACAGCTGACGATATGAAGAAATACAAGAATGCTATGGATGATACGAGGCGGTATATCAGCGGCAGCGAAGAACTTTCCTCCTCCAGCCATCAATTCAGTGATTTGGATTCCGAATAACAGAAGAACAAGAGACTTTTGTAACAAGTGATAAAATCAAGGCAGGGAAAGGGTTAGCTTCCGATGAGTGTGTGTGAAGCTGACCCTTTCTCTGCCTGTGTCATACATAACTTACCAACTAAGCCATGATTCATCCTCCATTGTGATTCACCTAAATGTGATGCTCCAGTAAAAATGACTCAACTGCTCTGTTTACCTCCTCCGGCTGCTCGAGCGGCAGCAGATGTCCCGCATCCTTGATAATCAGAAGCTTGCTATCAGAAGTTTGCGCTGCGGCATCATTAATGTCTGTCTGACTGATCAGCGGATCATTTTCCCCTCGCATCCATAGCACAGGACAGGTAAGCCGGCTAAGCTCCGGGATATAGTTTACTTTCAGCTTCACAGGGGCTAAGCCTTCTAACTGCCAGTCATCCAGTGATTTTTCTTTATATTTTGCTTTCAGTTTTGCCTCGTCAGTTAGAATAGCAATCAGATCATCAAAGTTCTCTGTATCTTTTCCGGCATGAAATAGGGAAGCCAGGCTGTTTTGCAGCTTTTCCTGAGAAATTCTGCCATAATATGCAGTTAATGCGGTCAGTGCTCCGGGCGTCTTGGCAAAGGCCCAGCTGAAGAGTTGACCCTTTACCTTATCTCCAAGGCCGCCGGGACCCATGAGTACCAGACCTGTAACCTGCTCGGGGCACTTTAGGGTATATCCGATGGATACGCCTCCGCCCATGGATAATCCCACGAACGGTAAAGGAGGTAGGTTAAAATGTCGGATCACACCTTCGACGATCTGATTCAGACAGTTTTGGTCAATCCTTCCGGACCAGGGTCTGCTTTGTCCGTGTCTGGGAAAATCGATTGCAAATACTCTTCTTGTTTTCGCCAGATATCCGGCTAAATGATACCAGATGAGTCGGGCTTCGTCATACATGGCTCCGTGGAGCAGCAGTACCGGAGGGGATGCTTCATTACCAGACTCATAGACGGAGATGGGCCCACCATTTAGGGATATCATATGATGTTTTTCATAAATAGTTTTCATCTTATTAACCTCCTCATAGAATTTGTTTCATTGATAGAATGTGAGTTTTAGCACGCCCATCCATTTCTCAAAATCGGCCAGCAGTTGATCCGGATCGATATCATTTTTCAGAAGCTTACTCTGCAAAAAACCATCGGATACCCACAGAATGATATGAATGATTTGTTCCGGAGCAATCCCCTGTTTGATACTGGAGCAGTCCATATGCTTCAGGACTTCAGCATAATTGTCAGAGATCAGGTTATAGTTCAACTTACCGACAACCGCACGAACCTCCGGTGCTTCTTCGTAATAAGCCCTGTAAATGAATTGATACAGATACGGATGAGTCTTAAAAACTTCGAGCTTAATTACATTCGCACGATGAATCATTTCAAACAGATCTTCTTTTTCCTTATATGGAAAGCTACCCAGATCCTTTGACATGAAATCGATAGAATACTGAAACAGATAGGTAAAAAGCTCAAGCTTTGAGCCAAAATAATGGAACAGAAGACTTTTTGATACACCGGCCTCTAATGCGATGTCGGCTGTGGAAGCTTTTCTATATCCGGCTTTGGCAAAAGTCTTGAATGAGGCGTTGAGAATAGTCCATTGCTTCTCCTGGGTCAGTTCATAGAATTTTGAATTCATTCCTTGACTCCTTTCATTGACCGTTTCGGTTAATAATATTATATGTATATTAACCGAAACGGTCAATAGGTTTACGAAAATGTTTCGTGCAAATAGTGCTTCTAAGTATTTTTAGTAAAATTTTACCGTAAATGGGAAATATGTACTGTAAACCCTTACCATATCAGAGAATAGGACAATATACCTATAATATCTAAAATACAAGAAAATATTTACAAATACGACAAAATGCTGCAATTTCTTACTTTAATTTATAATATTTGACAACCATATACCGGTTGGGTATACTTTCCTTAAGTTGGTTAATGATTACTAACCAAGGAGGAAAAATATGACAGATAATATCCTACTACACAGAAAAGAATTAATTATCCTCGCAGCAATTGAAGTGATTAATGAATTTGGAGTCTTGGGTTTTTCTACAAAGGAAGTATCTAAACGTGTGGGCATATCAGAGCCCGCAATCTTTAAGCATTTCAAAACGAAGAGTGAACTGCTTCATGCGGTACTGGAACTATTCTCACACTATGATTTAGATGTAATCCATTCAATCCGTGCTAAAAAACTGAAGGCGATCGAAAGTCTCCATCAGTTTATCAATACCTATGCAACCTATTATGAAAATTATCCAGCTATCACAGAATTGACGCAAAGCTTTGAGGACTTCAGGAGAGATCCGAATTTCACTGATAAGATCCAGGAAATTCTTCAAACAAGAAAAAGCTTCCTGATCGAGCTGATAGAACAGGGTATGTCATCCGGAGAATTACGGGCGGATATCAATAGTGAATATCTGGCGGTAACAATCCTGGGTATGGAAAGGGAGTGGTGCCTGAGTTGGCGTTTTTCCGGTCACATTTATTCCTTGAAAGAGAAGATAACATCAACCTTGAATCTGTTAATGCAATTATCAAAAAGGTAGGTATTATGAAAGCCGGACGAAGTCCGGAAACAGTATAAGAGTGGGAAATATATAGTAAGGGATGTGATGATCTGTCAAATCTGAATACAAATGAAACAATGCTTGAGATGTACCTTTTTGAAACCTCACAAAATGTAGAGCAACTGGAACAATGCATATTGGACAGCGAAAAGCAGAGCTGTTATTCCCAGGCCACGATCAATGAAATCTTTCGAATCATGCACACGATCAAAGGCTCATCAGCGATGATGCTGTTTAATAACATAGCAGTACTGGCACATTCTATGGAGGATCTTTTTTATTTCATTCGGGAACATAATCCCAAAAACGTGGATTATGACCAGCTTTCCTCCTTTATCCTGGAGGGAGTAGATTTTACCAGGGCGGAGCTGCAGAAAATCAGCAGTCAAAGCAATGCTGATGGGAATGCTTCCGAACTGATCGAAAGAATTAAAGCTTTTTTATCAGAATTGAAGCAGGACAACCAGCTTCCTACAGAAACTGAAAAGCCTGCAACTGTTCAACCGGCGCATTATTATATTCCTCCCGACCAGGAGGGAGCGAGGCTGAGTAGTAATATATTCAAAGCAAAGATCTATTTTACGGATGGCTGTGAGATGGAAAATATCAGAGCCTTTACCGTAATCCATCACCTTAAGGATATTGCAAAGGAGGTATACCATCTACCCGAGGATATCATAGAGAGTGAGGAAAGCATACAGCAAATCCGGCAGGAGGGTTTCGTGGTTTTCATGAAAACGGATCAATCCTATGCAGAAATAAATGAGTTTCTGAACCAGACGATTTTTCTGAAAAGCTTAGAGCTGACTCAGCTGGACAGTGACGAGGAACTGAAAAGGTTCTATAGAAAAGACAAGCTTGTTTTGGAAACGAGTCCTGTCCAGGTTCCAAAGCTGCAGCCGGAGAGCTCATCCGCAATTAACCAGAGCATGATTAGTGTTAATATCGCCAAGCTGGACAAGCTGATGGATCTGGTCAGTGAATTGGTGATAGCCGAATCGATGGTGACTCAAAATCCTGATCTGAAAGAAATGGAGCTTGAGAACTTCAAAAAAGCAGCCCATCAGCTCCACAAAATAACGAATGAATTACAAGATACGGTCATGTCGGTCAGAATGGTTCCGTTGGCAGGGACCTTCCATAAGATGCAACGCATTGTCAGAGATATGAGTAAGAAGCTAGAGAAGGAAGTGCAATTGGAGCTGATCGGTGAAGAGACAGAGGTTGATAAGAATATCATTGAACATATCTCCGATCCGCTGATGCATCTGGTACGGAATGCGGTGGATCATGGGCTTGAAACTATTTCTGAAAGAAAGCGAAACAACAAGTCGGAAATCGGGACGATAACGCTGGAGGCCAAAAATGCAGGAAGCGATGTACTGATTCTGGTCAAGGACGATGGAAAAGGACTCAATAAGGATAAAATATTATCCAGAGCCAGAGAGTGTGATTTGCTTACCAAACCGGAAAGTGAAATGTCGGAAAGAGAGATATTCAACCTGATCTTTCTGCCTGGTTTCTCAACGAAGGACAAGGTTACCGAATTCAGCGGCAGAGGAGTCGGAATGGATGTGGTAACCAAGAATATCGAGGAGGTTGGAGGAACGGTATCTGTCGATAGTAAAGAGGGAAACGGTTCAATCATCAGTTTAAAAATCCCTTTAACATTAGCCATCATCGATGGAATGAACATCAAGGTAGGGAATTCCAACTATACGATACCGATTGGTACGATCCGGGAATCCTTCCGTCCGCAGCAATCGAATCTGATCAAGGATCCGGACGGGAACGAAATGATTATGATGAGAGGTCAGTGTTATCCGATCCTTCGTCTTCATGAAGTATACAATGTAAAGACAAAGGTTACTAATTTTACGGATGGAATTTTCGTCATGGTAGAGCAAGAGGACAAAATATTCTGTATTTTTGCAGACGAACTGATCGGACAGCAGCAGGTCGTAATCAAATCACTGCCGGGATATATCAAGAAAGGCGGTGTGGTGAAGGGGCTTGCAGGTTGTACTCTGCTGGGAGAAGGAAGTATCAGCCTTATTCTTGACATCGCCGGACTATATACGTACATCTGAAACCGGCTCCGGGTTCTGTAATGATAAAAAATAATAGAAAGTGGATGCGAAGATGACAGAGATGAATGAATTATATGAACAGGAAGACACCTTAAAGGGAAGGTTTCTTACCTTCACCCTGGGAACGGAAGCCTATGGAATTGAAATTCAATATGTTACCGAAATTATCGGAATACAAGCAATCACTGAAATCCCTGAGCTTCCGGAATACATAAGAGGGATCATCAACCTACGGGGAAAGATCATTCCCGTGATGGATGTCAGGCTGAGGTTTAAGAAGGAATATGTGGAATATAATGACCGTACCTGTGTCATAGTGGTTGATTTGCAGAATATCTCAATCGGATTGATTGTAGACAGTGTATCGGAGGTTATTACAATACCGGAGACGGAGATTGTACCGCCCCCGGATATGGGCACGGATGGGAATAAATATATCAACGGAATAGGCAAAGTCGGAACCGAGGTAAAGCTTCTGCTGGATTGCAGCCGGTTGGTTAACGAGAGTGATTTACAGAACATAGTAAATTCTTAAACATAGGAGGAACATAGGATGAAATGGTTTAGCAATTTAAAAATTAGAGTGAAGTTGATCAGTTGTTTTATAATCCTGGCGATTTTCTCAGGTGTGGTAGGCTATCTTGGGATTAACAATATGGGATCCATTAATGACCGCAGTGTAGATATGTACGATAATAATTATGTACCGTCGCAGAAGCTGGCTGAAATTCAAAAGAATTTGCTGATTGTCAGGTCGGATTATTTATTGATGCTATATGAAAGAAGCGAGTCGTCCTATCAGCAGAGAGCAGATGAAATAGCATCAATTGGGGAACAAACGAATGCTATTCTTGGTGAATTGGAAAACAATATTCAATCAGAGGAAGAACAGGGGCTTTACGATGCTGTCAAAAATAATCTCTCAACCTATAGAAATCTGCGTGACCAGGGCATTGATCTGATTAAGAA
>JAEZLY010000218.1 GCA_023414985.1 Bacillota bacterium
ACATAATCCGTCCAGAATATATTCCTTTTTGTCCATCACCGTCTCCTATCCGCCGCCTGTCCGCGACAAATTATTATTTTTCTTCGAGATGCTCCAAGCCGATCTCCAGAATATCCTTTACATGTTCGTCCTGAAGAGAATACAGAGCGGTCTTACCATCCCTTCGATATTTTACCAGCTTTTCCTGTCGTAGAGTCTTCAACTGATGGGAGATTGCCGATTTTGTCATATTCAATAAAACCGCCAGATCACAGACGCACATCTCTTCCCGATCCAATGCCCAGAGTATCTTGATTCTGGTACTATCACCAAATATTTTAAAAAAGTCCGCTAAGTCATAGAGCTTTTCTTCCTCAGGGAGATGACCTCGAACCCGATCTACCACTTCCGCATGTATGACGTCACAATCGCATATCGCCGTTTTATTTTCATTATCCATATTTCTTCCCGCCTTTCCTGTCGGTTTATAATAGTATCTCCTTTTCAGAAGATTTGTAATAATACAATCGTTGTTCAGTTGAGTAATTGTTCAACTGTTTGATATCATTATATTCCAACTAATTCATAATTGCAACTACTTTTTCTGAAAATAAAAACACTCCAGCCATGATAATACATCCTTGACTGAAGTATGCTTATTATATCGTATATTCGATTGGTTTCTCCTGCTTCATGTTCAGGATGTCAAAAATCCGATCTCGGATCAGTACAAAATCATCACTGGTCCTGTCTCTATCCATAGGAAGTTTTACCGGAATAAGCTGTCTGATCTCACCAGGGTTGGCTGACATAATTGCAATCCGGTCTGCAAGGTAGATTGCCTCTTCAATATCATGGGTTACAAAAATTGTGGTTGTCTTACCTGATCTTGTAATACGAAGCAGATCATCCTGCATTTTCAGTCTTGTAATTGTATCCAATGCTCCGAACGGTTCATCCATAAATAAGATATCCGGATTGACTGCCAAGGCTCTGGCGATAGCGACCCTTTGCTGCATACCTCCGGATAATTGTCTCGGGTGGCTTTTTTCGAAGCTTTCCAATCCCACCAAAGATATAAACCGTCTTGCAATAGTCTCTCTCTCCTCCTTAGGTATCCCCGAACTCTCTAAGCCTAGCTCAACATTCTTTAAGACATTTCTCCAGGGCAGCAACCCATAATTCTGAAATATAGTTACATTTTTAATAGAAGGAGCTCTTACCGCTGTTCCGTCTATTTTAATAACCCCTTCATACTCAGTATCAAATCCTGCGATTGCATTCAACAAAGTGCTTTTTCCACAGCCGCTGGGTCCCAGGATGCAGAGAAATTCACCACGCTCTATCTCAAGAGAGATATGGCTCAGGACAGAGAGAGTTGTATTTTTAACAATAAATGTTTTTGACACATCCGTAATTGTAATATACATCCTTTACCCCCTTTCCTTAGCCACGATACCCCAATTATTTAATACCTTTTTCTCAAAAAGCTTGATCAAACTGTCCAGTAATAAGCCTATGATACCGATCACCAGGATGGTTCCGAGCAGGACATCCGTACGAAGGTTGTTCCTGGCATCGATAATCAGAAAACCAAGTCCGGTCTGCGCACCGCTCATCTCTCCTGCAACCAGAAAGACCCAGGCCGAACCCAGTGCCAGATGAAGGCTGTTGGCTATCTGTGGGAAAGAAGCAGGAAATACGATTTTAAATAATACGTTATGTCTTTTCATACCGAAATTCTTTGCTACCTTCAGATAAATCTCATCAACATTCTTCACTGCAGAGACCGTGGATAAGAGTACCGGGAAGAAGGCTGCCAGAAAGATGATTACAATAGCCGGGATATCTCCGATGCCGAACCATAACACGATAAAGGGAAGCCATGCAATCGGGGAGATTGGGCGGATCAGCTGGCAGATCGGGTTGACATAGCGAAATAGCTTGGGAAACCATCCGAGTATCAACCCAAGCAGGATTCCGCTTGTAACTGCAGCAAGATAACCAATCGAAAATCGGTACATGCTGGCTGCAATATCTTTCAACAGATGATTGATAAAAAGCATTTTAAGGAGTGCCTTCCCCACACTATAGGGTGATGGAAACAGGGTTCCCGGATAATGCCCCAGATAAATCACGAGCTGCCACAGACCTATCAGGAGAAGGAATGCAGCAATGGGGTATTTTAATTTCCTCATAATTCCTCCTGTTAAGGTTGATAGATAAAATCTTCAAATGCGGGCGTTTTATCGGATATCTTATATTTGGTTACCTTGTCTGTTAAGGAGTTGTAGATATCCTTTGTAATTGTAAGATCATTGAAGGATATCCATTCCAGGGATAAATCAAGTACAGCCTCTTCCTGGCCCAGATATTCAGATGCCACTTTTTTAGCCGTATCCGCAGTCAGCTGGTCACCGGCTTTCCTATACAGATCGATAAAGGAATCCGCAGCTGCTTTATTCTTGTCAATAAATTCATCTGTTAAAACCAATCCGCAGCATAGGGAATCTTTCCACAGATCACCTGCCTGGTACAACACCTTACCGACCCCTAAATTGACGGCCTTTGCACCAAAGGGCTCGGCAACACAGTATCCCGAGATTTGTCCTCCTGCCAAAGCAGCCGGCATCTCTGCAGGTGCCATCTCAACTACCTCGATATCATCAATGGAGATACCATTCACAGTCAGCATTTCATTCAGGAGAATATTATGGGAGGATTGCCGGCTCGGGATTGCGAATTTCTTACCCTTTAAATCAGCTGTACTGTTGATATCCTTCGCCACGACAATCGCATTACCGTCTCTGTGTCCAAGTGCAACCGCTTTTAGGCCGATGCCCTGCTCCTTCGTCTTCATCGCAAGCTCAATCAATACGGATGCACCATCGACACGTCCTGCTTTCAAGGCGTCCAAAAGCTCCGGCCAGGAACCGAATTTTATTAATTCTATATCGATATTACTATCCGGATTATCCTTCAGCAGCTCTACCTCTTCAAATAACGGTAGTGCATGGGTCAGCGGCAGGTAGGCTATCTTGACCGTGGTTTTCTCCGCTGTCGGCACTGCTTCCGTCTCCTTTGCTTTTGACGAGCAGCCCCCCAACAGGATCATTGCCATAATTGTAATTATGAATAAATAATTCCTAGTAACCCTCTTCATCTACTTGCTCTCCCTTCTAATCCCATCCAAGTTTTTTTCGTTTTTCTTTCAAATCCTCTATGATCCGATTCGCCAAGGCGATATGATCCACATCAACAATCATCTCCGAGCCCAGGATTTCCTTTGTACCCGTGGCCATAAATTCACTGACCTTTTCCGCTCCCTGTGTTGGTGCATATACGCTGTGGTAAGAGTTAATTCCAAGTAGTCGGAAGGATAAGGCGGCACAGATGCCTTTCTCATTGCTCCATTCCGGACTGACAAAGGCATAAGGCAGCTCCTTGACCGGCTGACCCAGGCTACCCGCGATACCATTAAATAGAGCAGATGCTCTGGCATTATCCAGACATTCTCCCATATGCCATACCGGGGGAATGTCTTGAAGGAAGTTTCTTAGGCCCTCACCGGTCTGAGCCAATGCCTTCTTTGAACAATACCCAAGCTTTAGAAGAGGAAAGGATGCACAGCCGTTTGTCAGGATCAACACATTATTCTCCAACAGAATGGAGGCAACTTCCACGATCGCTTTTTCATAGAGTACCCTCGGATTATTACAACCGACAAGATTTATGATTCCAAGAATCCTGCCCTGTTTCAATGCTTCTGCAATAGGCTTAAGACTTCCGAAATGAGAATTGGCCCACTCGACGGAAAAGCCCATTTCAGCCTCTGTCTCATACTGAGGAATTTTCACAGGAATATCTCTTCGGTTGGCAAAGCTCTCAATTCCTCTGGTAACAATCTTTTTTGCAATGCTATGTATCTCACTTAAATTGGAATGATCATGACTTAAACCATAATGCTCAGTACCGGGTAACCTTGCGGAATCGCTGGTGGTTACTACTGTCGTCTTAAAGCATTTGGCAACCTCCATAATGGAAGGATAAACATCCTGCACATCAGCAACCCACAGATCAAGGGCTCCTGTTCCAAGCACAAGTTCCGACCCAACCGCATTCGATAAAGGGATAACGCCACCATACCGATACATTGCAGAAAGTCCTGAACAGCAGATGCCGTAGAACTGTATTCCAAGTGCTCCTACCTGCTTTGCCAGTTCCTGAAACTGTTCCGATTGACCTACTCTTACGATTTCGCGCACCAGCAGCGGTGAATGTCCATGCACAGCGATATTCACATAACCTTTTTTGATGGCACCGACGTTAATCTTAGAGGTACTTCTCTTTGGCAATCCGTATAAACTATCCATAGCGATAGAAGAACCTAAGACGGAGGACCAGGCAAAGGCGACTCCTGTCCGAAGGAACTGCTTCATCTCGTTCTGCCAGTCTCCGTCCGTACCGGTAGAGGTTCTGTGCAGACTCTCGAATACCTCGTGGTAGACACTGATTGGAAGAATATCAAGCTCTTCCCAGGTCTTAATTCTCTCTTGGGAAGCAAAAGCATGCAGTGTACGATGTTTACCAGGAACAGTCCGTGACAGATCCTCAAGTAATATATCTGCAACCTCGACAGCAAGTTCGTTCAGTGTCTTGTCTGTTGTATCAATACCAAAGTTCTTACAAACAGCAAATATCTTTTGTGCACCTTCGATTGGAATATCTGCTTTCCCTTCTCCTGCCAGCTTCAAAGCCAGCATACTTTCCCGTCCTCTTGCTCCATGAGCTGCAGCTCCTGCCGCCAAGGATCTTAATAAGTTTCTGGCTGCAATCAGGTCTGCATCCGCACCGCAAACTCCTCGAGGGGATTTCTTTGTAATCTTGCATGGCCCCATAAAACAATTCTTGCAGCAAATCCCTGCCATACCGTAGGCGCATTGTGGCTGCTGTTGATCAAATCGATCGAATACGGTCTCCAGACTGCATTCCTCCATATGCAACAGCATCTCTCTCACTGCAGGATCCGGAGTCTGTTCCATTACATCCTTCTTGCTGGGAAAGGTTTTGCGGTATGCTGCAATGGCTTTCATATAGTCCTCCGTACCTCCGTGTATATGTCCGTGACTATGACCATGAGCATGCATTTCATCGTGCGTATGATTATGATCTCTGTTATTCATTATGCCCTCCAAATCCAGAAATGGAATTTAGAGTATTGTAATATAAGATAACCTACTATGTCAATAGGAATAATATGTTTTGCAAATATTTTTGAATAGAAAAGGGTGATGTTTGCGAAATAACAAACAGCACCCTTTTCGTAACAAATTATATATTTATCTTTACTTCATATCATTAATATACTTAACCAGCTTCTTCAGTGATGCGTCCTTAGCTACCGCATCCGATAATCTCTTGTTTACATCCTCTATAATGTTTTTGATATCCTCCGACTCTGTCTGTGTTTTGATATATTCCGTCAGCTTCTCATCATTTGGTTCATTATTAATCAGGTACTCACCGGCGTCGTTCCCGGTAACCGTTAATACGCTCATTCCGGGAACCGGGGTCTCAATGCTGATCAGCTTGATGTCATAAACCGTGAATACCAGATAGGTATTCTCCGTTAATCCAGGCTTGATATAATTCTGTATGTTCTGATACTTCTCAATAATTTCCTTCTCTTTTTTGAGCAAAGCTTTTCTTTGATCCTGCTGCTCCTTAGATTCAGAGGTAAAAATCTTAATATCAGGCTTCAGAGAAATATCATAATATTGATTGATCAATGTATTAATTTTCTCGATAACCTCATCATTAATTTCTTTCTTATCGGTTTCTACCGTATCAGCCTTGCTTTTCAGGGAATATACGGCATCAGCAGATACCGCTTCCTGCTTAGGCATAGCCACAGCAGTTACAGTAGGCGCCGTCTCCGGATTATTTATGGGCTTCTGAACTGCTCCTTTATGAATGTTCCAATATAACAAACCGACAGTCAGCAGTACAATCAGACTTAATCCCAATAAATACTTTCTTTTCTTTTCCATTCAATATTCCTTCCGTATGTTATATGTATTACTAATCCCGGTTCAATGCTCAGTCATTGATATAGCTGACCACACGATATGGATTCCTGTAATTATAAGCTGTAATTCGAATCCCTGTTTCCGGGCTGCTGGCACTGATTACTTTACCATTGCCGATATAAATAGCCACATGGTTAATATAACCGTCCTTATCATAGAATATCAAATCACCGGGCTTCATTTCACTGATGGATATTCTTTCTCCGCTGGCAGCCTGGGATCTTGAGGTTCTAGGAATACTGATTCCATAGTCTCTGAATACCGACTGAGTAAAGCCGGAACAGTCAGCACCCTGGGTCAGACTGGTTCCTCCCCAGACATAAGGGTTTCCAAGAAACTTAAGTGCATAATTCACAATATTATTTCTAATGGAGCTAGGAGTCTGCTGCGATGAGTTAAGTCTATCCTGTTCATTTGCCTCTGCCCTCTGTTCAGTTAGTCGTACTCTTTCCGCATCTGTAGCTGTCTGTTGCGCAATCCGTACTCGCTCCGCATCTTCAGCTGCCTGCTCCAAAGCCAGTCGCTGTTGTTCCTCCTCGATCGAAACCGCTTCCTCATATTCCGTTTTCACTTCTACAAAATCGGTAGAGACAAAGCCTGTCTTATCCCCATCATATAGTACCTTAACCCATCCGTCTAATTCCTGTACAACGGTCAACTCATCTTCGATCGGAACAAGAGTCAGTACTTCTGATTCGGTATTTGCTTCTGCCCGAACCTTTAAAGTAGTAGTATTGACAACTGCAATTCTGGTTCCCAGTTCCTTAGCCAAATCTTTTGCTTTCTCTCCGGTAACGAGAAAGTCTTTTTTTATGTATCCTGTAACCGACCCAGAGGTAATTTTATACCAGCCATTTGCTTCCTCAAGTATGGTTGCAGTAGAGTCATTATATAATTTACCGATGATTTCACCCTCTTCATCGGCTGAACTTCTTATATTGACATAGTTTGTTACCTGCGCAAAGGCTATTCCCTCTGCTCCTGATAAATAACTTTTGATGTCAGCGGCTGAAGTATCCGCATTATTTAAATAATCATTCAGTACCAGATTAATCCCTGCAATCGGCATTTCTTCCGCATAGGCAACTGAGCCCTGCCCCAGAAAAGCCAAAGAACCAACCAGGCAATATGTAAAAAGCTTCTGTTTCTTAATCATTATTCCTCCAGAAATGGTATATTTTGTTACATAATTATTAAATATGTTACAAAAGTATTATATAAAGTAAATGTGTCTACTTTATGGAGAAACTTAAAAATTATTTAGTAATTTATGGTATAAAAGGATAAAACATGCCCTTGAAATCCCCGGATATCCTTTGGTCGGACATGTTTTATCCTTTCTATAACCTGACTGTTACTCAAGAATCGTTATTCCGTTAGGTCCCTTCCCAACCGGAACTGTCCCTATAACTGTTCCGGAAGCTATGTCAACTACGGTTACATCATTCGAGTCAGTATTTGTAACGAAAGCATTCTTTCCTTTCTTATCGATTGCAACACCATGAGTCTTTTTCCCCGCTGGTATGGTATTTACTACTGTTAAGGAAGCCACGTCAATCACTGTGATGTTATCGGAGCCACTGTCCGCCACGAATACTGATTTATTATCCGGTGTCACAAATACCTGTATCGGCGTACTTCCTACCGGTATTGTCTTCACAACTGTCAGCGACGAGGTATCGATTACCGCTATACTACTGTCTTCACTCAGTGTCACGAAAACATATCTGCCATCCGGAGAAGGAGCAACTTGGACCGGTTTTTTACCGACATCAATCGTATTGGTAACAGAATTAGTCACAATATCAATGACGGAAACTGTATCTGAGTCATTATTCGCTACATAAATATATTCACCATCTGCACTCAGTCTCAAGCCATGCGGCATATAACCCACCGGTATCTTCTTAACAACATCTCCCTTTTTCAAATCAATTACATAGACGTTCCCTTTTTGCTTCTCAGTCATGGAGTCCATACCGCCTTTCGGTTCTTCCATCTCTGAAACAGTTACATAAGCATAATTAGAATCCGGAGAAAATATGATATGGCTTGGGTTGGTTCCGACACGAATTGTTTTCTTAATCTTATTTTTTACAGCATCTATTGCAGATATGGAATTGCCTTTACTTTCAACTACATACACGTATTTTCCGTTTGGAGTCGCCTGAACATTATGCGGTCCTTTCCCAACCTTGATATCCTTGACAGTCTTTAACGAAATGCTATCGATGACAGACACAGTATCTGCTGTTTCATTCGCGGTATATATATAATATTGTACCGTTTGATTATCGGTGTTGCCGGTACCTGTTGGTGCTATCGTAGTGGCGGGTGCAGCTGTAGCTCCCGCTGTAGGCTGAGGGGTAGGCGGTGTAGTTGGCTGTATGTTATTCTGCTCCTTCGGGCCGCAGGAGCAAAGAGTAAAAGATAACAACAGGATAGGAACAATTATCATCAGCTTTTTCATAGTTAACCTCCATAATTATTAAGTACCTTTCCCTCATTATGAGAAAAACCCGATAAAAAAATACATAAAAATAAAGAACCTTATGCAAAAGAGATAAAAGTGTCAACAAAAAGGACCAGCTTCCCACGAGTACATTATGGGATGCTGGTCCTTTCTCTATCTTTACAAATTTCTGTTTTACAAAAAACTCTATTGTTTCTCATTCTTAAGAACTCAGATTTATAGCAAGGCTATCTTCCTGTATTTTCCCTGTAGGAAACGGATTACAAAGAAAATTGACCGGAATAGCCAATCAATCGTCATGGCAATCCATATTCCGAGTACGCCCAAATGAAGTGTGATCGCCAGAATATAGCTAAAGGCTATTCGCCATACCCACATGGAAATCATTGAAATCCACATCGTAAATTTCACATCGTTGGCAGCTCTTAGTGAATTTGGAAGAGCAAAGGATAACGGCCAGATCAGAGTAGCCAGGATGCAATGATAAATCATCAGGCTTCTGGTAATTGCTGCTGTTTCGTCGGTCAGCTTATAAAGCCACAGAATGACCGGAAGCAGACATAGAATGAGGATATTTATGACCGCCATAAAGATATAAGCAAATTTCATCAGCTTAAAGGTGTACTTTTTCACTCCGTCATAATCTCCGGCACCGACGCAGTGACCGACAACCGTGATTAAGGCCAGGCCAATCGCCGCTCCCGGAAGTACACCGAAGCCTCCGATGGTACTGGCTACCGCATTGGCTGTAATTGCTGAGGTACCAAGTCCTGCAATCATACCTTGCACCAGGATTTTACCAATCTGGAAGACACTGTTCTCCAATCCGTTTGGTACACCGATCTGCAGAATTCTCCGTATCATGATCATATCGGGACGGAAGCCTCCGAGCTTTTCTATATGGATGGGATGTCTTTTATTCATCAGCAGAACAAACATCAACAGTGCTGCAATGATTCTGGCAATCAGAGTTGCAATTGCTGAGCCTGCAACACCCATTCCAAACCCGAACAAAAGGATTACATTTCCAAGGACGTTAATCACATTCATCAATCCCGAAACCCACATGGAGATCTTAGAATTTCCCATAGAACGGAACAATGCGGCAAAGGCATTATATAAAGCGATAAACGGATAGGATAAAGCAGAATAATAAAAGAAGATTCTGGCATTCTCCATAACCTCTGTACTGACCTCGCCGAATAGCAGGGATAATATTCTGTCTGAAAAGAGCAATGAAACTGCCATAATAATCAGGGAAAGCACCAGTACTACGGTAATCAGCTGTTCTCCTGCTTTACAGGCTAATTTTTCTTCTTTTCTTCCGAGAAACTGAGCGGACACGACCGCTCCGCCTGTTGCCAAAGCACCGAACAGACCAATCATCAGAATATTAATCGTATCCACCAGGGATACACCGGATACCGCCGCTTCCGCTCCTACCCTTGATACCATCATACCGTCTGCCATACCTACTGTTACAGATAACAGCTGCTCGATAATCAGCGGAATGATCAGCTTCATTAAATCTTTTCTGGAAAACATGCCATCGCCTCTATGTACTGAATTAGGTAAATATAAAAGGGGGATAACCTGCTTAAGTTACAAGTCGGTTTCCCCCATATTCTCTCGAAAAAGCATTCAACCCTTTTACTTAAATCCAGAATACCATAGCAGGTATCCAAAATCAAGCCTTTCAGAGTTTTTCGAAACTGTTTTCGAATTATTCAATTGTTATTCGTATTATGATTACTGGTTCATCGGCTGATCATATACCGGACCTGACTGAGGTGCCTGTCTCTGACCTGATACTTCCAGATAAAAAGCTGCGACTGCTGCACTGATATAGGGCTGTAGAAAGAAGAACCCGATACCGCAGGTTAAGACACTAAGCAGTGCCCAGCCGATGAAGCTGATCTCCAGACAGAAGAGGCGACCTTTATTTCCCATCATCATTACCTTGGACCGCTCAATCGCTTCCATGATACCGACATTCGGGTCATCATCCATGATGTAGAAGGCCATGGAGTAACGATATGCCGCAATAATTCCGGGTATTATGAATAATAAAGTCCACAGTAAGACAAATATAGAAGTAACTATTCTAAGACCAAGAGCTTTTCCGAACAAATTCATATCAGAAAAGATATCCTGGAACTGTGGGTTTGTTCCCTTAATCAAATTCTTGTTAAAACGGCAATAGCCTAATTCTATTGCTCCGCCGATGATAAAGGTGATAATCGCCCATATAAGTATAATAGAGCCGAGTCCTATAAAGAAAAAGAGTATTGCTCTACCGAAGGCCGTATCCCACAGATCAACAAAACTATTCCAGGAACTGTGATAAGAACCATTGTTCCCTCTTCCGCCACCGCCGCCTCCTCCGTAAGCAACTCCGCCGAGTAATGCGGCAATAAATCCGGTTCCGACAGCGAGCGCCCATTTACCGCTTAAAGCCTCTCTGGCAATCCTTCGAAAATCTGCTGCAAATAACATTTTATTACCTCCCACATTAATTATAATATCCTATCTAACTTTGTAATCCTATCATAACAGGATTTCACAGCCAATTCAACAAAATCACCGATATTCTAATCCTTCTAATCCATCATTAATGTTTCTCGGTAGAATGCTGGAATAGCTAATGATTTCTGTCATCGTAGCTTTATGTATGTCATTATAGTATACGTTGTATACGTCTAAAATAGGGATATTTATTTCAATTTTAGTTGGCACTGATTACTTAAAGATAAAAACCCCCTTCCGACACCTGCCAGTGGGAAAGGGGATTCATTAAGTATTAATATTTCTCAACAAACAAAGTTCCGTCATATTGAAGCTCAGCATACAGTACTTCCTTCAAATCACTGATATTTTGATGCTTCAATTGACCATCAAGCCATTCCTGACTCAGGTTATATTCCTTTAAGTTTTTACCGATTATCTGTCCGTCCACGATGATTTCCGCAGGCAGATAGTTCTGGGCTGGCAGGGTTACATTCAAATCACCCTTTGCCGCATACAGTTTATCAATTTTCTTCAATACACTCAGCTTACCGTCTGTCTCAAGGATTGCATAATCTACATCCGTAATGGAAAACACATCCTTTTCCCTGAGCATCATAAACAAATCATCGAACTTCACCCGATTTCTCTTCAATGCCCTTTTATCCAGCTGTCCCTTTTTAATCAGGATGATCGGCTGACCATCTGTAATACGTCCTATAATTCTAGATTTAATTCCCAGGCATCCTACCAACTCGGCAAGAATACACCACCAGATTAACCCGACAAATTCATCTCCGTAAGGCTGATTGGAATTGGTGACAATACCGGCAGAGATGGAGCCGATGGTTATCCCTGTAACATAATTAAAAAAGGTTAATTGGCTCAGCTGTTTTTTTCCCAAGAATCTGGTCAAAATCAGCAAAGTAAAGAAAATAAGTGAGGTTCGGATCATAGTTGCCAAAACCTGTGACCAATCCATGATAACACCACCTTTGCTTGTATATGGTGTTATTTTTCACATATCTTATCGTAATATCCCTACCCTCATCAATTTAACATGCTTTACTACACTATAATGCTACTTGGAGGCCCGGTACAATCTGATGATCTTATCCTTTTCTGCAGAAATTGTTAACAAAGAGCTGTCACGGTTCAAGTAAATAAAGCCCGGACCGCCTTCCGCCAGCAGTTCCTTCCTCTCCCAGGTAGCACCGCCATCCTTCGTACTCATATAGAAGTAACCCTTATCTGCTGCATTTTCCAGATAAGCAACGATCTGAAAGTTCTGCGCATCCTCCGCATGAAGCACTGCCGTTGGACATACCAATATCGTTAATCCTGTTATGCCCAAAGCCTTCTCCGTCCAGCCTTTTCCACCGTCCGTGGTAGCGTACAGTTTACCGTCCGTGCTTAGGATATAGCCCTCCTCCGGATTGCTTAACCAGATCGCACTGATATCGGAAAGTCCTTCCGGTGCCTGCACATTTGACCAGCTCTTCCCGCCGTCCGTGGTAGCACCGATTTCTTTTCTATTAGCAATCCATCCTATATTCTGATCAATAAAGCTTGCATATCTGCAATGCTCATTTGCCATATCCCCGAAATTCGGTACTTCCGCCCAATTGGCGCCACCATCACTTGATACCCTGACTTCGGAATAATTCGCTGTGATTACCGCATTTTTCTCATCTATGATATCCAATCCGGCAATACAGTCTGATTTGTTATTACCCATTTTCCAGGTTTCCCCGCCATCCTGAGTATAACGCAGTGTTCCGTATCGATACGTAGCGATCCCGAATTTATCATTGTAGAATCCGGTAAACCTGCTTTGAATCATTTTCTTGGAAGGATCGATCTCCTTCACCAGCTTCCAGGCATCGGACTGACTAATTCCCTCCGGCTTGCCTGTTGGCTCAACAGTAACTTTGACAGTGTCTTCGCTTTTTGCTGTATCGGTCTTTGCACTTTTATCTTCCGGTGCACAGGTTACTGCATTCTCTGCATTTGCTGCTGTCTCATCCGCTTTTACTTCCTGCTGATCTTTATTGCCGCACCCGCTGAGCATACAGGCCATGGCCAGAAGCATGATACTCGTGAACATTATAAGTCCTAACTTCATAAAAAATCCCTCCCTTTTATTTATTCAATCATAAATAGAAGGAAGGGCGTTTTGAATCTCATATCGTAAATTCAACCTATCAAATCGTCAATACTTATTGGCAGTATGATTAATAAGCACTATACATTTTTCTGTACTCACTCGGAAGGCATTTCATATACTCCTTAAATACCTTGTTAAAATGGGTTACATTATGGAAGCCTACTCTTTCCACGATAAGCTCTATCTTCATGGCAGTGTCACGAAGCATCCCGGCGGCCACCTCAATTCTTGTCTTTATCACGTAATCAATTACCGAATATCCGGTAGCCTTTTTGAACTCCTTCGATAAAGTTGTTCGGTTTGTATTGAATCGCTTTGTTAAGTCGCCGATAGTCAATCTATCCATATAATTGTTATGTATATAAGGTAGCAGCAGTTCTGCAGAAAAACCACTTTTTACCTCTGCTCTTTCCGTAGCCGTCTTGGTGCAGTTGAAGGTTCTCTCTACTAAAAATAACAATTCGATCAGATAAGATCGGGTCAGGCATGGCCAGGAGTCATTCTGGATCAAAAGCAAATCCTTAAGCTCCAGGAGAATTTCCAATACCCTTTTCCCTGTATCCATAGAAAAGATTATATAATTCACTGAGGTATTACTCCTCCTGATAAACGGCAATATAAATTGCTTATCCTGTGTATCAGACACTGTTAGGCCCTCGTTGCTATTCACTTTTTCCAAGGATAATCTACTGTTAATTGCAGAAGGCAACACACAGATCAGCTGCAGCTTTAAACCGGTTATATCAAAATCCTTTATCTGATCCTTCTCATTGAGACACAGACAGGTCAGAGGCAGAATAGCAATTCTGTCCTCATTGACTGACATGCTTCCGATCCCCTTCTCGATAAAAATCAGTCGATAACAGTTGTACTGATTGGTTAGATAAAGTTGTTCTGCATTCTCATAATAATTAATCGGGATCTCATAATCCGGGTAAAAATGGATCCCTCTCGTCCCCAACATGATCTCACAGCCTTTCTTTCGCTCGAACTGCTTCCTTTTTATTATTACTCTTTGTTCCTCATAAGATTTTCATTGATTCGATCCAAAATATCCGCAATTAATCTTGACTCTTCTTCGGAAATGCCATGAAACAACTGGCTTTGAAGCTGAAGTGCGATCGCAGACAGTGGCTCTCTCATGCATTTCCCCTCCTCGGTCAGAAACACCTGGAAGCTTCTTCTGTCCTGTTTGCCTACCACACGGGTGATCAGATTTCTCTTCTCCATACTGTCAAGGATTCTGGTCAGATTGGATTTATTCTTACAGGTACGCTGGCACAGCTCAATCTGAGTAATCCCTTCCTCTTCCCAGAGAGGCATCAGTACGGCAAATTGATCTGCTGTAATATCATACCCCTTTGCCACAAAAGCCTTTCTCAAGGCTTCCTTGAGCTGCCAGGAAGTGTTTATCATGTGATAACCTATAGTGGATTTTATATTGTTGGACCGCTTCTTCTCATTCATTCGTAGACTCCGTCAGTTTATATGATATTTAACTCTTTCCATCTGTTGATGATACCTGTGTACCGTTCCGGCTGCTTCATAATCCGGGGTTTGATACCTATATGTATAATAATATGGTGCAGCAGTCTTTCCTGCAGCTTCTTCCCCTTATGCTCCTTCAGCTGCCGATAGAATTGGTCCAGCTTCCTACGGAAGTTCTGCAAATTTCTGGGATTCGTAAAAGGATCTTCATTAAAATTAAGCTTCAGCAGAAAACTTCCTTTTCTCGATGCCCCGGAATAAAGCAATAATCTGGACATTATTTTTATTGCCTGCCCACCGGAATAATTCTCATAGGTGCTTACAATAAATCCAGCCTTATTATATAATAGCTGTCCAAATACAAAGCCCCCTCTGTCAATCAGGGTCTTAAATAAGCCGGAAACATTACTTGCATAGGTAGGAGAACCGAACACCACTGCATCGGATTGCCCGATATCCTCCATCAAGTCATCCAGCATATCTTCCTTAATTATACAATAACCTGTCTTATTACACAACAGACATCCTTTACAATATTTCAGGCTGCCTTCCGACAGGTGATAGGTTTTTACCGATAGCTCCTCTTTTGTGGATAAGTAATGTTCCATTTCTTTCAACAGCTTCCCCGTGGCTCCGTTTTTTCTCGGACTACCGTTGACGATGATAACCTTCATAACCCAACCTCCATTTTGTTGAATGTTTAATAGTTATTTATTTAATTGTTAATATATCAACTATATGGATAAAAGTCAACCCGTTTATCTAAATTATTCCATTTCTAACTACTATAAACACTGATAAAATAATCATGGCAGATCGTCTCAAAAAGATATCAGTTAATATAGTGAAACAGAAATTCCTTGCTTAATCTTCCAAAAAGTGGTATGCTTCTCTATGTCTTAGGGAATAACATGAATATGTTCAACCTTTCCTTAACTCAGTAGTAAATCATAATTGATTTATTAATACTGTAGAGAGGAACGTTGGAATATAGGGAAGAAACTGCAGCTTGTAAGCTGTAAGTTTCTTTTTATATTTCCTTCTGTTATCTATTCCTTCTGTTGTGCAATCAATTATTTTCCACCCCTTTACTAAAGCTCTCCTATTATGGTATTATCTCCGCAGAATAGTTAACGGGGTTAATATAGCTTCGTACATTGACAACTACACACGATCATAATCCTTATTATATTGCATATAAGGCAATAGACTATACAAAAGTATTCGGGAGTGATTTTTACGTGTATCGTATTAACTTAGATGTTATTAGCAAAATAATTTACGTTGAAATATCCGGATCTATGTCTTCGGCAGAAATCGATGCTTATGTAACTGAATTAAGTAATTTAGTTTATAAATTCGATAAGAGGCAGTACTCCATGTTGTTTTTATGTCAAAGACTTGATCCGTTTTCGCAGGATAATATACAGGCTATCCAGAAAGCGACTGAACTAATAATTGATTGGGCTAAAAAGGCTGCTGTTGTCTGCGGCAACCGAATAGTAACCAAAATGCAATTAAAAAGGGTTGAAACGGAAGCTAGAAAGAATGTTACTTCAAGTACTCCGATCATGGGGTTTCGATTTATTAGTGAAGCTTTGAATTATTTAAATAGTATTTAAGGGGTATACATACTCTTTAAGGTGTCTCCTTTTCGTGTGTAGTGCAATGTATAAGAAAATCCTTCTGTTTGCCATTGATATGGCAAACAGAAGGATTATTTTTTTGAGTTATGCTATTTATTCTTCTATTAATTAAACTGTTCCAAAGATGAGGAAATCTCCTCCGTCGAGGAGGTGGATTGCTGGGAGATTGCCGAAATATTCTCAATGGAACTCATTACTTTGTTCTTGTTATTGTTCAGATCCGTTATTCCTTCAATGATAACTTTTTTAGTTTGTCAACATTTAAATACAATATTCCTTATAAAACAAATAATTTTTTAATTATCTGTACCGGATCATTCCCATTAGGTTCATGAACAAAACAGCTGCGATAGGAATAAAATAATAATGTAACGCTTCTTGTCAGGTAATGTATGAATGATAACTTTGAAATCATCAAAAGCAATATAAAAGCAAAAAAATACCCTCGGCTCGGCTCGGGTTCAGGAAGAACCGTCTATGATCTGGGTAATAGCTATGTCGTGAAAGTTGCGAAGAATAGGAAGGGTATTGAGCAGAATAAGGCAGAATACCAGATATCGAAAGCGGATCATTCTAATATCTTTGCTGAAGTGCTTGCACTTTCTGAATGTTCTTCTTATCTGGTCATGGAAAAAGCGCAACGGATCAGTTCCTTTGCCCAAGTCTGGAACTATTATCATGTCCAGAATAATAAACAACTTTTTTCGCAGGAGGAATTCCGTAAGCTACTGGTACAGTTTGATTTACTGACAGCTGATTTATACAGATTAAGCAGCTGGGGCATCGTGAACGGACGCCCCGTCATCATAGATTATGGTTTTACAAAGAGGGTCATTAAATTCTATCGGTTTGGATTTTGAAGACAATATAATTTGTACTTAATGATAGTAAAAACCTCTATACAACTACGATTGTATAGAGGTTTTATATATATTTTGAGTAAACAGATTATAATTTTACCTTTGTTATCCCTTACTCATCCAGTTATGATATACTTCCTGCACATCATCATCCTCGTCCAGCAAATCAAGAATTATCTGCATGCTCTTGATATCTTAATCAAACATTATTTCCACCCAGGCCTAAAGGATCTAATGACATGACTGGGATAAATATCAGATTAGTTGAAAATGTATGCTGCTTGTGATATTCTAAACTACAAACTAGGAAGTTTATGAATTTTCCTGTTATTTATCATAATGCAACCCTAAGTTGACATAGTTCAACTGTTACTTGGTGGTCATAAATTTCGAAAACATTTATCATTGTACTTGGAGGTGACTAACTAAAATGACATTAGGATCAAAAATACAAAAATTAAGGAAATCCAGATCTTTATCACAGGAAGCATTTGCAGATATAATGAATGTCAGCAGGCAATCCGTATCAAAATGGGAACTGGATCAAACTTATCCCGAGATAAATAAATTAATCGAAATAGCAGAATTTTTTAATATATCACTCGATGAGTTGCTTCGGGAAAATACGAATGAAACTGACAGTAGTCAAAACAACTTTGACAAACAAATATTGTCTGGTGAAGCTTCTGAGAAAATATATTCACATGTGGAAGATAATGTGAATGGCCGGATCGCGAATAATTTTTCCATTTTAAAAAAATTATTATATATTGCCTTATCCCTTGTAATTGGCTTTTATAGTCTTGAAACTGGCAGGTATAGCATGATAATTGCTTATATCAGTTCTTCATTTGCGGTATGGTCTATTCGTTTCTTGAAGTCAAAAGCAAAATAAGATAGCTACAATGCTAAAAAACAGATGCATATAGTTTACATATTATTTTTTAGTATTTATATTAATATTAACTAAATGTAATTCAAAAATAGTAGCACATAAAATCTTATGGACGTCATTTTCTCATTCTGTAAACAATCAAAAAACCCTCTGCCTACATAGCTCAGCTATGATAGGCAGAGGGTTTTGAATATTAACTCATGATTTATAAACGGGCAACCAGTATATCATCACTGGTGCATATTTTCACATCAGAGAACATAGAAAGTCCTGTAATTACAGCACTTGCTGCCTTTTCTCTCACTCATCCCAGTTATGATATACTTCCTGTACATCATCATCCTCGTCGAGCAGATCAAGGATTCTGTTCATCATTTTGATATCGTTGTCATCTTTTAACTCTACCCAGGTCTGGGGGATCATGGTGACATCAGCCTGCGCCATGGGGATTCCGGCTTTCTCCAGGCTTTCTCTGACTATACTGAACTCGTCAGGATCGGTAAGGATCTCAAAGCTGTCCTCTTCTTCGGAGAAATCTTCGGCTCCGGCATCCAGTGCCATCAACATCAAATCGTCTGCCTTCAGATCACATTCTTCCTTGTCGATGATAATCTGGCCTTTTCTATCAAACATAAAGGATACGCAGCCCTGTGCTCCTACATTGCCGTTGCCCTTGGTAAAGGCATTACGTACATTACCTGAAGTTCTGTTTCTGTTATCTGTCAGTGCCTCTACAATGATGGCAGTACCACTGGGACCATATCCTTCATAGGTTACTGTCTCATAATTTACTGCATTGGCATCTCCGGCAGCTTTCTTGATGCTTCGGTCAATGGTATCATTGGGCATGTTATTGGACTTTGCCTTTGCAATGATATCCTTTAAGCGGCTGTTCGCATTCGGATCAGCTCCGCCATCCTTAACTGCCACTGCTATTTCACGGCCAAGTTTCGTAAAGATTTTTCCCTTTACTGAATCGTTCTTTTCTTTTTTATGTTTTATGTTCGCAAATTTGGAATGTCCAGACATCTTCATTCTCCTTATATACAATATCAATCTTATTGCTTTCAATAACCTTAAATATTCTAACACCTATTCGTTGGTTCGGCAAGCAAAATGTTAAAGCCGGAAGCTTTCCGATAGAAACCCGATCAGAATATATATTCTGGTACTCAGGTTATCTTCTGCCGCTCCGGCTGTTGATCATGATTATTAGTAAAAGGTTATCCCCATTTATTCCGCATTCAATAATTTGCTTAACTTCTCCATTACCTGAACAGTCTCCTCTGTGGAACGGATCGCACACATTACTGTATCGTCACCCGCGATACAACCTACGATACTGCTCATCTGCAATGCATCCAGTGCAGCTGCAACTGCCATTGCCATGCCCGGTACTGTCTTTACTACCATGATGTTCTGAGCCATATCCATGGATACGAATCCATCCCGTAACACTCTGGTATATTTCTCACTCATACCGGGTTCGGTCTTTTGAAGTACAATATACTTCTGTCTTCCGCCATCCACTGCGACCTTGGTCAGCTTCAGTTCTCTGATATCTCTTGAAACAGTAGCCTGAGTAACATTATAGCCATCCTTCATGAGTCGGTCTGCCAGCTCCTCCTGCGTCTCGATATCATATTTATTGATGAGTTCAATGATTTTACTTTGTCTGCTGATCTTCATCTTTTCTTCCCAATGCCTTTCTTATCATCATTTCAGATATTTAGTCTCCGTCTTTCCCAAGCTTTGACCGGAGTATCTCGTAAATCCCCGTATCATCCAGCTTGATCAGCTGTGTGCTGTATTTCGCCTTCTTCATCAGGATGACATCATCCGTCCCCAGATCAATCACCTTGCTGCCGTCAAAGGTTGCTATCGCTTCTGCTTCCTGCGTCTTCTTGCTCTTGCCGACGACCACCTTAACGGTATCTTCCGCAGATACGATAATGCTCCTCGGACTTAAGGAATGGGGGCAGATCGGGGTTATTACCATAACACTCGCCTGTGCAAGGACCAGAGGTCCTCCGGCAGACAGATTGTATGCAGTCGATCCTGTCGGAGTTGATATGATCACTCCGTCTCCTCGAAAATTATCAACCAGCATATCGTTGACATAAATACCTAGGCTGATAATCCTGGAAAAACCTTTTCTGGCTATCACCACATCGTTGAGAGCATATCCAATAATCTGTTCGGGAAGAATAGTATGCCCGGAATGATGAATGACATTGCCCTCTATCATAATACGTTTCTCGACTCTGTAGTCCTCCCGGAATAGCCTGTCTAGCGCTTCATTCACATGCTGCTCTTCTACCTCAGCCAGAAATCCTAGAGTTCCCAGATTCACTCCCAGAATTGGAATATCATGTGTCATCAAGTCATTTGCCGTCTGAATGATGGTTCCATCCCCACCCAGTACAATTGCACACTCCACATCAGCGGAGATGACTACCGGGCCGTTCTCCTCCTGTACGGAAGAAACGCTTGATAGAACAGCCTTCTTACCGGCTTTTTCGATAGAGGCAGCAATCTTTTTCGTCAAATGCAGATCAATATCCTTCTCTTTATTCGTAATGATTAAAAAGCTGTCCATTCGATTGCTACTCTCCCTAAATGACAACATATTTTATACTTTACAAAAGTTTATCATAGAATTCCATAAATTTCAAGGCATAATGCATATAATTTAATACTTCTTAATAAATATTCGTGGAAATACATACAATTTTTCCCTGCTGTTAAGTCTCAGACAGTGAATTATGCGCTTCTGCGACAATTTTTTCAATCTTTTTAGGTATAATTGATGCCCCATTCGGATATGCATCTTTATTTATATCAAACGGCAACTTTCTCATATATAATAAATATTCAATATTTCCTTCCGGGCCCTTAAT
>JAEZLY010000076.1 GCA_023414985.1 Bacillota bacterium
ACGGTAGACCGATCCATCAGTGATCTTTACATTGAGAATGTAACTCACGTCCTGAATGGACGCAGTCTGGATTATCTGGTGATCAACCATATGGAACCGGATCACTGCGCGAACATTGAAGAAATCGTACGCCGTTATCCCGCTGTCAGATTAATCGGCAATAAGAAGACCTTCCAATTCATCGAGCAATTCTATGATATGGACATGTCCTCTAATTATACGGAGGTAAAGGAAGGGGAAGAATTAAAGCTTGGTGAAATGACGCTTCGCTTCTATACTGCACCGATGGTGCACTGGCCTGAGGTTATGGTTACTTTCGAGACCACCAAAGGAATTCTGTTCTCTGCAGATGCCTTCGGTTCCTTCGGAGCCGATGCCGGCAATATCTTTGCTGACCAGGTGGACGAATTTGATGTAAATGAAGCCAGACGCTACTATGCTAATATTGTAGGCCGCTACGGTCCCCAGGTTCAGGCTTTATTCAAGAAGCTGGCCGGTCTTGAGATCAGTATGATCTGCTCTCTGCACGGACTGATCTGGCGAGGCGACGATATTCCGTTCATTCTTGACTTATACGATAAGTGGAGCCGCTATGAGCCGGAAAAGAAGGGTGTTATTCTGGTGTACGCTTCCATGTACGGCAATACGGAAAATGCAATGAATGCTTTGGCAAATAAGCTGGCTCAGAGAGGCATCCGTGACATGCACATGTACGATGTGTCCAAGACCCATGCCTCCTACATCATCTCCGATCTCTGGAAATACAGCAATATGGTCATCGCTTCTCCTACTTACAACATGCACCTGTATTTCGTCATGGATGCATTGCTGAAGGACATCTCCGTACTCGGGTTAAAGGACAGAAAGGTATCGATCCTCGGCAACCACTCCTGGGCAAGTGCAGCAATGAAGTCCATGAAGGAGCAGATGGAATCCATGAACAACATGGAACTCGTCGGAACCCCTCTGGATATTCGCTCCAGATTGAAGGCTGACCGCGAAGCCGAGCTAGATGCCTTGGCTGACGCTATCGCTGCTTCTCTGGCGTAGAAGATATCATAATAACAACAAAGATAATAAAGGCTATGACTTAACGCTTTCTGAATAAAAAACAGGTGCGGTTGCGGATCTATTCCATTTTAAGATCCGCTACTGCACCTGTTTTGTCTTTTATTATGAGTTCCGATCGAGGGATTTTGTATCGCTATTAACATTCATTGCAATAATGACATTACTTTATTAGGAATACTGTTTGCTTGCGAAAGCATTGACTGGCCCACTTGCATAAGAATATTCTGTTTTGAAAATTCTACCATTTCATCTGCTATATCAGTATCTCGGATATGACTCTCAGATGCCTGCAAATTCTCAGAGGTATTTTGAGAGTTATTAATAATATGTTCTAAACGGTTACTTACTGCTCCTATATCAGAACGAGCCTCCGATACCTTATTGATTGAATAGTCAAGACCTCCTAATATCATCATCTGATTTTGATGTCCACCAAAATCCACTCCGTAAGGATCTGTAAAATATCCCTTTGCCGTCGGCGTATCATCCAGATAATTTGATAAACTATATCCAATACTACCTGATCCATCTATAATACTTGGTGCAAAAATATCATAATCAATAAAACTTACCGGACTATCTGTAATAAATTTTGGTATTGCAATTCTTAGACTCTGATTCTCGTTTGCTCCAATCTGTAAATTCAGGAAATTTCCTGTCATTACGCCAGACCCGGAATCAGGATATGCTGCATATGTACCATCAAGAAGCTTCATTCCGTTAAATTCTGTTTCATGAGCCACCCGATTCACTTCGGAATATAAGTTCATCGCTTCATTCCATATTGCATCTCTGTCATCAGAGGTATTCGTGTCATTACAGTTCTGAATATATATTTCTCTAATTCTCTGGAGACTACTATGTATTTCTGACATTGCACCTTCGGCTGTCTGCAATAAGGATATCCCATTCTGTGCGTTTTCTGTTGCCTGATCCAAGCCTCTGATTTGTGCCCGCATTTTCTCTGAAATACTTAAACCTGCGGCATCATCAGCGGAACGATTAACGCGATAACCGGAAGCAAGCCGTTCTGCACTTTTAGATTGCTTATTAGAAACTATTCCAAGTTGTCTTGTTGTGTTCATAGACAAAAGATTATGTTGTAGAATCAAAGATCCACCGCCTAATGCAAATTTATATATTATATATCGGTAATTATTAGTAATATCTTAGTGTATAAATATTTTTTCTACACTATAATCTTTGTATCAATGGACTTATACCCACCTTAATTTACCTTGACAAATTCGCTAAGTCTTCCAGGGTCAGCATAGTGACGATTTCATACCCTTTCCCTTGCCCCAGCGGTTTTATAATTACTGTCCCCATATCTGGAATTTGACCCAAACCAATTCCCTGAGGAAAACTGTGAGAAATGATTAATTTATTGCTTCTTTGAAGGGGGCTGCCTTCTAATTGAGATTGAAGATAATCCAATATTCCTTTCTGTTCTACACTTGGCAAATTTCCACTTAACCTAAAGATTTGAAAGAGAAATGGATCAATTTGTATATTAGCACTTCCAAAAGCTAACTGACCCGTTTCTATGGCTCTGCAAAAGGGGCTGGTTAGAATAGGGTAACTAACAGGAATCCCCAGCACGCGAAATAGTTGTCCATAATAAATTGCCTGCCTTATTCCAGCTTCAGAAAGATTTCTTTGGGTATTACAGTCATAGAAATTTAAATTAGAACGATCCTCTCCAACTGTTGCCTCCCCATGTTTAGCATATAATATATATCCTCCACATCTAAGTAAATTTAATAATGAGCTATTCAAAGTAACTTCTCCTTTAAATCATGCTTTCTATGTTACTACCAATATATAGTATTTACTTCAAATTGTTCAAGTTTATAGAGCCAATATTTGAAAAGCTAAATTAGTATGCTTCTCTGTTTACCAATATATATATTCTGATAACCTTTTTCACAAATATTAATTCAACATAAAAAGTGCTACAATCCTTGATTTAACAAGGGTTGCAGCACTTTTAATATTGGATTAATTATCTTGAATATCAACCAAATCTTCCAGTAATATAATCATTCGTACGTTCATCCTTGGGGAAGGAAAAGACCTCTTGGGTCAGGCCATCTTCTATTAGATTTCCCATTAGCATGAAAGCAACCCGGTCAGCGATTCGCCCAGCCTGCTGAACGGTATGCGGTGCAATGATAATGGTGAATTCCTCCTTAAGCTGGCATAAGGATTCCTCTATTTTCGCTGTTGATATCGGGTCAAGAGCCGAACAGGGTCTGTCCAGTAAAATGACCTCCGGTTCAAGGGCCAAAACCCTGGCAATACACAAACGTTGCTGCTGGCCACCTGATAATCTTGCAGCAGGGGTATCCAGCCTATCTTTCACTTCATCCCAGAGTGCAGACATACGTAAGGCCTTTTCTACTTTTTGTGCCACAGACGCCTTGGTTTTCATCCCACCCATACGAGGGCCCAATGCGACATTGTCAAAGATAGACATAGGCAGAGATGTCGGTACATCAAAAACCATTCCTACCTTGCGGCGCAATTCTGTCACATTTATGTCCGGATCAAAGATGTTTTTCCCATCCAACAACACCTCACCCTCTGCACGTGCTCCCAAAGTCAAGTCGCTTAGACGATTCAGTGTACGGAGCAGAGTGGTTATACCGCTGTTGGCCGGACCAAAAACAGCGAAAATCTCATTTTTAGGGATTTTCAAATTGAGTTCTTTAATAACCTGTTTTTGTTGATAATAGAAGTTTAGTTTATTTATAACAAGCTTAGATTGCTGCATCCTTTTTCACCTCTTAACGGC
>JAEZLY010000084.1 GCA_023414985.1 Bacillota bacterium
TCAATTTTATTCTCTCCTATGCTTTCTCCTGCGGTAAGCTGTATCTTACAATCGGGCTTCTGGCGGCTCTCACCTCATCGGGTCTGCCGATTGGCGCGGTCCTCGGACATTGATGCAGCTGCTCGGGCTCCTCCAGGGCTTTTTCATATACCTTGCAGAAAATATCCGTGACCGCTTCCAGCGTCTCTTTTGACTCCGTCTCTGTCGGTTCTACCATCAGTGCCTCGTGAACAATCAGAGGAAAATACATTGTCGGCGGATGGATGCCATAATCCAGAAGTGCCTTAGCAAAATCAAGCGCAGAGACACCCTTTTCCTTCTTCATCTCCTCCAGCGTGAGGACAAATTCATGCATACAAGGAGCCGCAAAGGGAATATCAAAGGTATCCTTGAGTAAGTGCAGCATATAATTGGCATTCAGGACAGCATTTTCCGAAGCGCTACGGAGGCCATCCGATCCTAGACTCAGGATATAAGTTAATGCTCGAACTACCACGAGGAAGTTACCGTAGAAGGATTTTACCCTCCCGATATTGGTAGCGGGCTTTTCGGCAAAGCTGTAGCTTCCTTCCGTATGGAGGATCCTCGGAGAGGGCAGGTAGCGGGTCAGATGCTCCTTACAGCCTACCGGACCGCTGCCCGGCCCCCCACCACCGTGTGGCGTGGAAAAGGTCTTATGAAGGTTTAGATGAACCACGTCAAATCCCATATCACCCGGTCTTGCAATCCCAAGAATAGCATTTAGGTTCGCGCCGTCATAATAATTCAGACCTCCGGCCTCATGTATGATCTTGGTGATCTCAAGAATATTACTGTCAAAGATACCCAATGTATTCGGATTGGTCAGCATAAAACCGGCTGTATCTTCACCGGCAGCCTTACGCAGCTGCTCCAGATCCACACAGCCTTCCTTGTCAGAAGGTACGTTCACCACCTCAAAGCCAGCCATCGCAGCGCTGGCCGGATTCGTACCGTGCGCAGAATCGGGAACGATGATCTTGGTTCTCTTCCCATCTCCCCGTTCCAAATGATACGCCCTTATCAGCTTTAATCCCGTATACTCCCCATGGGCTCCTGCTGCCGGTGAGAAATCCATCGCATCCATACCGGTAATCTCACATAATGCTTCTTCCGTCCGCTTCATGACCTCAAGGCACCCCTGCATCGTTCTCTCAGGCTGCAGAGGATGAATTCCGGTAAAGCCGGGGAGCTTTGCCATGTCCTCATTGATCTTCGGGTTGTATTTCATCGTACAGGAACCGAGCGGATAAAAGCCGTCATTGACACCGAAGGTACGCTTCATCAGCTGGGTATAATGTCTACTGAGTTCCGTCTCAGAGACCTCCGGCAGCCAGAGCTCTGTCTCTCTCTCAAATTTCCTGGAAGGTGCGACAATGGGTACATCGCACTCCGGCAACAGGCTTAAGCCTCTGCCCTCATTGCTTTTCTCAAAGATCAGCTTCATTCCCCCAGCACCTCCTCTATGTTGCGGATCAGCAGGTCAATCTCCTCTTTAGAATTCATCTCGGTGGCGCACCACAGGATACGACTCTCTCCAAGAGGATATCCTCCGAGAATTCCACGCTGTTCCAATTCCTTCATTAAGTAATCCACATCACCGTGAAAATCAGTCACAAATTCGTTGAAATATTCACCCTGATAGGTTAGGGTAAATTCCTTTCGTCCGCATAGCCTTTCTGCAAGATAATGTGCTTTGGACATGGAGAGCTGCGCAGCCCTGCCGAGTCCCTTTCTTCCCATTGCATCCAGATAGACCGCCGCCGTCATCGCACATAAGGCTTGATTGGAGCAGATATTGCTGGAGGCCTTCTCTCTGCGGATATGCTGTTCTCTTGCCTGCAGGGTCAGTACAAATGCTCTGTTGCCGGCGGCATCCACCGTCTCACCGACAATTCGTCCGGGAAGTCTTCTCATCAGCTTCTCCGTGGTAGCCATATAACCAAGATAAGGTCCACCGAAGGAGAGCGGCATCCCCAGCGGCTGTCCTTCTCCGACAGCGATATCCGCGCCGTATTCAATAGGTGCTTTCAGTATTCCGAGAGAGATCGGATTACAGCTTAAGATGTACTTTATCTCCGTGTCGGCCGTCAGGTTTCTGACAGCATCACAATCCTCCAAAAGGCCGTAATAATTCGGCTGCTGTAACAGAACGCAGGCAGTATCCTCACCCAGGAGCTCCTCCAGTCTTGTTACATCGGTCCTCCCCTCCTTCAACGGAGCAAGGATAACTTCCATATCCGTTCCGTCCAGATAGGTCCGGATTGTCTCAATTGTCTGAGGATGGACTGCGGCTGAGACAATTGCTTTCGTTCTCTTCCTCTCCCTGCACATATTTACGGCTTCCGCAGCAGCGGTTGCTCCGTCATAGACAGAAGCATTGGATACCTCCATCCCGGTCAGTTCACAGATCATTGTCTGGTATTCGAAGATGGATTGCAGGATTCCCTGACTGATTTCTGCCTGATAAGGAGTATAAGCTGTCACAAACTCTTCCTTGGAGGTGATCTGTGTTACGATGGAGGGAATATAATGATTGTAAGCTCCTGCTCCCCGGAAGATCATAGAGAACACCTGGTTCTTTCCGGCTATATCCGTCATTCGTCGTTTTACTTCATATTCCGTTAAGCCCGAATCAAGCCCCAGCGGTTTTTTTAATATTACCTCGTCCGGAACAGCCTGAAAAAGCTCATTGATCGCTGTATAACCCAGCTCCCTCAGCATTTCCTGCTGTTCCATCTCTGTATTCGGTACATAGGTCCCCATAACCCTACCTCCTTCTTATGCATGAAGTGCTTTATATTCCTCTTCTGTCAAAAGCTCGCTCAGATCCCTGATATCTCTAACCTCGATAAACCATGCCTCATACGCATCGGAATTAATCAGCTCGGGATGATCCAAAAGCTCCTCATTGACAGCAAATACCTTTCCGGTGACCGGGCTGTATACACTGGATACTGCCTTCACAGACTCAACGTCCGCAAATTCCTCTCCCGCAACCAATTCATCTCCAACTTCGGGAAGATTGACGAATACCAGATCCCCCAACTGCTTCTGCGCATAATCGGAGATGCCGATTTGTGCCGTTGTCTCATTTATATATTTGATCCACTCGTGTGATTTTGTAAACTTATATTCTTTCATGTCTTTACCTCCTAATATTTTTCATTATTTTATGTTTTGTGTTATTACCTTTTTCTATTACTTTTATTTATTTAATATCCAATCGCTTATAGAAGGGCAGGGTCACTACCTGGGCCGTAATCCTTCTCCCTCTGACATCAACATCCAGCTCGGTTCCGGGAATGCAGTACTTCTTCTGAAGCAGTGCCATAGCCACCGGCCCTCCGAGGAATGGACAGTGCGTACCGGAGGTTGTTCTGCCGATTTCTGTTTCCCCTGCAAATACCGAGCAGGCCTCTCTCGCAATCCCTCGTCCTGTAATCTTCAGTCCGACCCTTGCAATTGTCGATTCCCCTCTGCTTATGATACCTGCTTTACCGATAAATTCCTCTTTATCAAGCTTAACAGCAAAACCAAGCCCCGTCTCAAGCGGTGAGATTGTCTCATCCATCTCATGTCCGTAAAGAGGCATGGCAGCCTCGAGACGCAGGGTATCTCTGGCACCGAGTCCGCAGGGAATAATCACCGGATTACCGGTAGACTGTTCCTCAACAGAAGGCAATGAATTACCTTTCTTAAGCAGCAGCTCCCATAGGGCCGGAGCGTTATCAGGACTGCAGTAAAGCTCATAACCATCCTCTCCGGTGTAACCTGTTCGTGAGATCAGACAGGATATGCCCCCGACCTCAATATTCTCTTTGAAGCTGTAATACCTTTCAGGAAGCTGCGCCTCCGGGACGATACTGCTTAAGATTTCCTTGGATCTCGGACCCTGAAGCGCCAGCTGTGCCAGCTCATCGGAGATATCTGACAGGGTTACTTCACCTGTCAGGTGATCTCGCATCCACTCCACGTCCTTTGCGCGGTTCGAAGCATTGACCACGATTAGATAATCCTCCTTATTCTTCTGGTAGACCAGCAAATCATCCACGACTCCGCCGCTATCATTGCACATAGGACTATATTTCACCTGCCCGTCAACCATTTTGCTGCAGTCATTGGTTACCAGCCTCTGCACATTGCGTAGCGCATCCCTTCCTGTCAGCCTTACCTCTCCCATGTGAGATACGTCAAATAATCCTGCAGATGTCCTGACTGCCATATGTTCCGTAATTACACCGGTCTCATACTGTACCGGTAGCAGATATCCTGCAAAAGGGACGATCTTTCCACCTGCTTTTACGTGGCAATCATACAAGGGCGTTTTCTGCTCCATCCTTACCTCCTCCTCTACCTGTTCCGTAGATTGTTTAATTTTTGGCAATAAAAAAAGACGTACTGAAATAATCAATACGCCTCTGTTGGTTTACCTGAAAGATTCTCTTCTGCTGTATTTACCGAGCAGAAAATTGCTTCTTCGGTGCCGAATCGTTTTCCAGAGTATCGTCCAGAAATGGTCCTTTTGCCTGAGAGTTTTCGCATACCCCTTCGGCTCCATAATCCTATGGTCTCTCCCAAATCCTTCAACCGACCAATATACCTGTGCTGCATCACAGGATCTTATAATAGTATTATATTCATCTCGCATGGCAAAGTCAACACCGGCGATGAATCTGATGTAACCTGAAATTTAACATAACATATAATAAAGTATGAAAGTATGGAGGTTAACACATGGGCGAATTGTTGAAAGTCGACCATCTCAGCTATACCTACCGCTGTCCCGACCAGGATGTTGATGCTTTGCAGGATATTTCCTTTCAGGTTATGGAAGGAGAATTCATCAGTATTCTGGGACCGGACGGCTGCGGTAAATCCACCCTGCTCTCTCTGATTGCCGGCTATATCCAACCAACCAAAGGCTTGATTTATATCAACGGCAGGGATATCAAACCCTCCGGTCAAAATAAATCCAGAGCTGCGATCCTTCGAACCCTATCTTTGGATACCGATATACTGCTCATGGATGAGCCCTTCTCCTCCCAGCAAGGGGAAAACCGTTTGTCGGCTGCGGACGAAATTCAGGAGATGCTTCATAAAGAAGGAAAAACCGCAATCCTGGTAACGGAGGATATCGAAGAAGCCATCAGTCTGTCAGATCGGATTATCGTACTATCCGGTAATCCGGGCACTGTGAAAGCTATTCTGGAAGTCCCGGCTTCCATAAAAAAAGAAACTCCCTCCGCAACCAGAAGTATTCCTGAATTTCAGGAATATTACTTTCTGGTGAAGAAGGAGTTAAATAACTAGTTAATCTTAAATAATTGGATTGCTTCTTCCAGTCTCTTTGCCTCTTCCGCAAGAGCTGCAGCAGAGGTACTTAGGTTCTCCACGGAAGCAATCTGGTTATTTGCTGTAGCGCTTACCTCTTCGGACGAGGTTGCTGTCTCCTGAGATACGGCTGAGATATTGCTGATGGAATCCAGTGTATCATCCTTGGCAGTTTCGATACCCTTTACTCCTTCTGCGATGCGATCCAGGTTTTCTACCAGATTCTCAACATGTTCGTTGATATTCTCAAAGGTCTGTGTCGTCTTGGACAGTGCTTCCATCTGTGAAGCTACGATGCTTTCCGCTTGCTTTGCTGAAGCAGCAGTTCCTTTGGTCTTCGCTTTAATGGCACCGACTACCGAGTTAATCTGATTGGCAGCCTTTAAGGATTGGTCAGCCAGCTTACGGATTTCCTCCGCAACGACTGCGAAACCACGGCCTGCTTCTCCTGCTCTTGCAGCTTCTATGGATGCATTCAGGGATAAGAGGTTCGTCTGCTCCGAGATGCCGTTGATTACTTCTACAAAGCTCTCGATACTCTGAGACTGAAGCTCAAGTTCTTCTATTTCACGAATGATGACGTTGGTGATCTCTGTGGTAGCACCGGATTTATCATTCAACTCGTCAATGGTTGTAATGCCTTCTCCTACGATTGTTTTCGTATTCTTGGCGATTTTCTCAATCTCGTAGGAATTCTCATATACTACGCCGATTTTATCGGAGAGGTTTGACATCTGCAGTAAGGAGCGTTCCGTATCCTCTGCCTGTTGAACTACACCTTTTTCAATCTCATCGATTGCCAGAGAGATATCCTTGGTGGAATGCAGGATCTCATTTGAGGTGGATGACAAGGTGTCTGCAGATGAATTTACTGTCTCGCCGACAGATGCCACCTTCTCAATCAGACTTCTCATTCCCTCCACCATGTCCGTCAGACTGCTGGATAATAATCGGAATTCATCCTTACGCTTTGTCTCAAATTTCGTGGTTAAATCTCCCTTTGCCGCTAAAGCAATCGATTTCACCAGCTTCGTAATCTCCTTGCCGATACCAGTGGCCAGGACAGTTCCGATCAGACCTGAGATCACACAGGCCAGAACTACGAAGATCAGTGATAACAGCTTTATCTGCTGTACCTGTTCAAGGATAGTACTCTTAGGAACCAATGCACATACAGTAGCCCCGGTAGTACCTACCTTGCTATAGAGGAAGAGGTAATCCTTGCCTTGATATTTCTCATAGGATACACCATTCTTTTCCTTTGCTTCCTTTGTCTTGGTGAAGTAATCCAAAGTACCGAAGACCTTCTCTTGATCGGTTATTTCCTGAATCTCAACTTTATCTTCCTTATTGATGCTTGAGCTAACCAACGCTTCCTTACCGTCGCCGGTGATGAAGCCGACGATGCTTCCTTTTCCAAGATTAATGCTTGAAAGGGAATTTACAACAGCTTTCTTCGGTATGTCCATGATGACATATCCGTTATTCTCAGACATCTTTCTAATCACGGATGTAATATAATTTACCTGTGTATTACCCAACTGCTCATCCAGATAGCTATGGGATCCGACCCAGATTGCTCTCTCAGTAGAAGAGGTAATCAGCTTTCCTTCCTCCGAGGCTTCAAAGCCTGCAAAGATATCAGCAGGAGGCTCTGCTGCGGATGAAACACTGCCGCCCTGTTCCCCAAGAATATGTACTGCATAGATAAAGTCATGGGAGGATTTTGCATTGGACAACTCAGTTTTGACTGCTTTGAATGCAGCATCACCCTCTTCTGCACTCATTTTATCCAAATTATTATAGTAGTTTTTGATATTGTCGTTGTTCACCAGGTCATAAGACTTTGAGGATACTGCATCCACACCCATGAAGATATTGTCCCTTACAGCATTTAACGTATCCGCTGCAATTGACTCATAATTCTTTGTAATCGCATTGGCTGCTTTATTATAGGAAATAATGCCGAATACTGCGATCAGGATAACAGGAACAGCAAATCCCAGAATCAACTTTACCCGAATGCCGGAAAGTTTGCTGAACAAACCATTTTTTTGAACAAAAGAACCTGTTTTCTTTGTTTTGGGTTTCATACTTATCTTCAAATTATTCAATCGAGTATTTTTCTTTTTCTCTTTATCCATTGTTATCCCCCTCATTTATCTTGTTAGTATCTATGTAAACAACTGCTTCATTGCAATAGAATCTAAGATATAATTTAACTTTTTTAGTATCAATTGTCAATAGTTAAAAAAATAACTATATTTCTTATAATTAATTCAAAAGTTATACAATTTGATGAATAACGAACAATTTATAAATAAAATATAAACCAAAAATAAACAGAATATAAAATAAGGTTGCGTAAAGAGGGTGCGTCTAGTAGAATAGAATTAAGCATCACAATTGGGAGGGAATAGGATGAACAAATTCGTAATTACCGCTGACTCAAATTCTGATTTACTTGACGAATATATCAAAGAAAAGCAAATCGGCATCATTCCTCATTACTATGATCTGGAGGGCGTCACTTATGGAGATGAGGTTAATCTCACTCCGAAGGAATTCTATGACAAGATGCGCAACGGCCTGATGCCTACCACAATGGCAAGTAATCCCGAGGTCATCAGAAAGACATTTCAAGATTATATCAATCAAGGCTTTGATATATTACATATCAGCTTCTCCTCTGCTTTAAGCGGCGGCTGCAGTAACGTGGTTACCGGTGCAAATGAAATCATGGAGGAGAATCCAAACGCAAAAATCATTGTAATCGATACCTTAAACGCTTCCATGGGAGAAGGTCTTTTTGTTCTGAAGGCTGTCCAGCTGAAGGAGGAAGGAAAATCTCTCGACGAGACAGCTGCTTGGCTGGAGGAGCATAAACAGGAATTTTGCGTTCGCTTTACAGTAGATGATTTATTCCATCTGCACCGTGGCGGAAGAATCTCCAAAACTACGGCTGTGATCGGTTCCATGATTAATATTAAGCCCATCCTTTTCCTCAACCCGGAGGGACAGTTAGTCGCTCTTTCCTCAGCCAGAGGCAGAAAGAAATCCCTATCCACTATCTGTAATGACATGCTGGATTGTATGGGTAAGTACAGGGAAAGTGACGAAGCCATCTGCATCGCTCATGGAGATGCACTGGAGGACGCCCTCTATCTGAAGGATCTGATTCTGGAAAAGCTGCCGGGCAGACAGGTAATCATTAATTATGTCAGCCCCAGTATCGGAGCACACTCCGGCCCCGGCGCCATCGGCCTTTGCTTTATGGCAGAAAAGAGATAGTAAATAATGAAGAAGAACAACGGCTTCCGGTGAAAAGCTCACGGGAGGCCGTATTTATGTGGTTTACCTGCTGATAGGATTCCTGGTCGATTCTATAAAAAAAGTCCTTGAATTTTTACATTGTTTATAATAGAATAGTTGAGTAGCCTGTTTCGGACGGCACAGACAAAACCGAAAAGTTCATATTTCATCATTATGCTTCCCTAGCTCAGTTGGTAGAGCAACGCATTCGTAATGCGTAGGTCGTGGGTTCGAGTCCCATGGGGAGCTGTTTTTATTGCCTTGATTTATAAGGATACGAGCAAAGATCAGTAATAATATAGCACTCTACAAAGGGTGCTTTTTTATTTATCGAATATTTTATTCATTCGTTTCATAATTATTAATAAAATCATTTCATAGGTGTAATCTTTATGGATAACGCGAATCAAAATCGGCAATCTCATGTTCATGAGATTCTAGGGAGTGTTCAAACCGGTGAATTACAAGACCCTCATAGTCATAGATTTGCTACTATTACCGGAGAAGTAATTCCATATGGTACTGATCATTACCATGAAGTATCAATGAAAACAGATTTTTTTAAGGATCATTATCACGAATTTCATGGCAATACTTCCACCTCTATCCCTATTGGAGCCACTCATATACATTATCTCGAGTCATCAACCACTGTTAATGATGGTCATGAGCATGGATTTAGAGTTGCAACGCTAATTAACGACCCAACAGTCTAATATCATACCCATCCACTGCATTATTAGGATATTCTATGATGCAGTGGTTTTATTTGGTGGGCTGCTCTGAATTAAATTTCTCTCTGATCCCTATCCTTCTTATTTTGAATATTTACCTACCTGCTTGCAAACACTACTAAAAACTTGAAAGGAGCATCCTATGGACAGCAAAGACACATCCTCAAAAAAGCAAGGTAAAAGTAGTGTTACAGATAATAATGTTAGTGATAAGAATGTAACCCATACTGATCATCGTTCTAAAACCAAATCCAACAGTTTGACAAATAATACGGGGACCGCTGAGAATAAAAGACCTTCCTCGGGCAATGTAAGGGGAGTTTAGGCTTCCCTTTTTTGATTGATCATTCTTAATCCCATAATGGTATTTTACGATTACTTCATTGTCCTATACCAATTGAATGCTTTTTTTTTACTCCAATTAAATTATTTTCACTGTTTAATAGTAAAAAATATTACACATACTTCTATTATAGAAGGGAGATAACCCCATGGAAATTAAGGATTTTAAAGACTATTGTATTGCTGATATCTCCAATGAAGATGTTAACAACATCTCTAAATTAGAAAATACGATTAGTACTAAAACAAATAAAGATATTGTATTAATTGCATATCAGACTATTAGTGAAGCCGAGAAGTAATTCTCGGCTTCTTTACATAGCCTTTTATCTTATTTGCAATGAGTATGTATTAAAGAATTTATTCATCATCTTTTTTACTTTTTACAGTATTGATTATCGCTAAAATAATTAAATAAATTCCTGTTCCAAAAAAGAATAATTCACTTAAAATATGGGCCTCCCTCACATCTTGTTCATCCATGTAAGAATGAAGTCTAGTAAATAAATTGAAGTTAGGAAATTTATAGTATAGTAATGCTATAATCATAAATATAATTGCTCCCGATATGTATTTAATAAATTTATCTTCCTTTTTCATATTCTCACTCCCAATCGATTATATATGTCATGATAATACATTTTCTACCAAATTTCAATGTTCCCCTGAAAATCAAAGGAAAACAATTATTTGTCATTCTTTTCCATATTTGTTTTATCCCTGAACAAAGTATTTATTATGTCTGTTTGTTAATATTTAACAATATAAATTGGTTATTTTTTACTTGTATATTTCTGTAAAACGAAGTACTATTATGTCGTAGCTATAGCTTACATGACACTCGTCAAGTTAAGACAAATGAAAGGAGAAATTACAATGAAGAAAATGTTAAGAAGAATTGTAACCCTTGCTATTGTTGCGACAATGTTCGTTATGCCGACTGCGACTGCATTTGCTGACTCAAACTCTTACCCCGTAGTAATATGTGATGCCGGTGGAACCACTATTATGGAATGGCAGCCTGCTCTCCAGGTTGATGGAGATGGGTTACATACCTATTTCATGGATGATATGAGTAATATCTACGGAGGATATTGGAGCGTACCGGCAGGAAAAACATTCTATTTTCAAGTTTCCGCTGATGATATCTTCCGTGTCAGAGTTAGAATTTTTAAAAATGATGTGATGGTTAGTGATTATGTGACAATCGCTTATTACGATCTCTCGTTTAATATCGATCCAGAAAATCAAAATAATAATTGGCGTATTTCAATTACTCCTTTATCTTACACAACTATACGTTCCCACACGGGAATTATATATTAAGTACATCTATATCAGGGCTGCCTCAAATGGCAGCCCTTTTTATTGTCTTGAAAATTAAGAGGGTATTTTGACAAATTTAGCCACGTAGTTTATAATGAGGTAAATATTACCAAGGAGGATTTTCATGAAAAAATCTTTTAGTTTATTAATGATATTAGTACTAGTGTTTTCATTTATTCCGTTGCAAACTGCCGATGCGGCTTCGAAGCTCAACAAATCCAAGATCACTATAAATGTTGGAGAAACCTATGAACTATTATTATCTGGAATAAGTTCCGAGGTAAGGTGGTCTTCCAGCAATAAATCTGTTGCTACAGTTCGAGAAGGAACAGTTAAAGCAATTTGCGGAGGGTCAGCAGTTATTACTGCCAAGGTAGGTGATAAAAAGTATACATGTACTATTACCGTTAAAGATAAGAAAACAGATATCATCTATACCGCTTACATATTCGATGATTCCTCTATTAGTGAATATGCCAAAAACTATAAAAAAGAAAATCCTGATGTTTTAGCCGTAAAGGTGTACGATAAAGAGCATATCAAGGTTACTATATGGGAATCCGAAAGATTATCCGCTATCAAAGAAATTAATGAGGAATTAGATGACGCTTTAAATCAATTAATAACAGATGAAAGTTATGATGGGGTTTTTACTAAAATTGAAGCAGACAAGCTATTACAGAATATAACGGTTTACGCTGATGGTAAAAAATATGAAGACAGCTTTGCCAGTATCGGAGTAATATTTACTACCTCCATCCTTAGTGATGTCACACAAGCACTAAACCTAATAAAGCCAAAGGATAGAGCATGTAATCTCGTCATTCTTGATAAAGATACCGGAGATACCCTTTACCCGGAAGAAGAATAATATCAATGTACTATCTTTTGATGCAAGAAATTATTGTGTAGATATTGATTAAGACCGCGGATCACAAATAGATTATTATGGGCTGCCTGAATGGCAGCCCTTTTTGATTCAATAGTCATTGAACAAAACAAAAATCCATGTTATAATACCGAATTATGGAGGCATAGCTCAGTCGGGAGAGCGCTTGCTCGACAAGCAAGAGGTCACTGGTTCAAGTCCAGCTGTCTTCATTCAAGTGATGCGAAATAATGCAATATTACTAACAAGAGCCACCCAGACAACGGAATTCATTCCGAGTCGGGTGGCTCTTGTTTTCTAGGCCATTTGTGCTAGAAATTGACCAATCGTGCCAACCTGTTGTTTTTTAAGAATCTCTCATGTATATTGATTCAAAAGAAGTCATTTTTTATTGAATCTACCATAAGGGGGACAACAGTATGATGAGTTTTGAAGAAGTCTATATTGATTCCATTAAAGCATCAAAAGGTCTGGTCGAGGATGTTCGTTTCAGCAGAACCTTAAATCTGGAACCCGTAAAAATCTGTGCTTTTGAAATATGTGAATTGCTTAGTACCAATATTAATCTGTTTCATCAATTAAATAAGGTACAGGATAAAAATCCCTATCTGCACTCGCATCCTGTCAATGTCGCATGTATTTCCTACTTCGTAGGTAAATGGATTAATCTTACCTCTCCGGAGCTGTATAGTCTGGTTGTTGCAGGCTTTCTGCATGATATCGGAAAAGCTAAGATCAAGGACAGTCTGCTGAATAAAGCAGAAGAGCTTACAGAAAAAGAGCGGGAAACCGTACGATCGCACCCGGTAATTGGCTATCAATTGCTGGACAAACTAGATTCCCTTGGGTCCGATATCCTGGAGGGTGTTCTGTCCCATCATGAAAGGTACGATGGCTCCGGTTACCCTTACAGTCAGAAGGGGACAGACATAGGGTTATTTGGTAGAATTATCGCTATTGCGGATATCTTTGATGCGATGACGGCAACGAAATCCTATCATATGAAGACCTCTCCCTTTAGGGCAATCGAAGAAATTCAGAATTACGGCTTCGGTGCATTGGATCCGACGATCTGTCAGTCCTTTATGAATCATATAACAAATTACTATTACGGTAGCTTTGTCCGGCTGAATAATGAACGGATCGGAAAAATCGTCTATATCAACCCTGAGGAAAAGACAAAACCACTGATCCGCTGCAACAATGAATTCCATAACTTGTCAGTCGAAAGAGATCTGCAGATTATAGAAGTGGTTACGGACGATGAATCAGATTCTATCATGAATAAATTATTACAGGAGTAATGAAATAAATGAAAAGGAGATTTCCGTATGACATTATCAAACAGCATCCTCTCAGAGGAATTTAACCTCCAGGAAAAAGCTTCACCGCTTTTTCTTACAGTTCAGGCAAAACCAAACGACCTCGGCAGTATTTATGATTTTATCAATAATTGCCTCGACGTTAGTGATTGTTCCATCCGTCTCCGAATGCAGCTTATCTTTTCGGCGGAAGATATCCTGGAATATATCGTAAAGCTGGCGAAGCCATTCTATGAAGATTACATATCGCTCGAATTTCACTTTCTTCAGGCTTTGGGTGTCATTGAGCTATCCTTTATCTATCAGGATTATCAAAAGAAATTATATTATCTGATTTCATGACTTAGAAGAGTGGGCTTCTCCTCTCCATCAGCACCGTGTTCTGCCATACACCATTATGGTCCTTGGCGATCTTCTCACGGTAGCCGACCATACGGAAGCCCGCTTTTTTATGTAATGCGATACTGGCTTTATTGATTTCAATAATACCGGACTGCAGCGTCCAGAAGCCTTCCTCCTCCGAGGCAAGGATCAACTCCCGAAGCAGCTTGTCACCAATTCCTTTCCCCCTGCTGTCTGACTTAATATAAATGCTCACCTCTGCAACACCTGCATATACACATCGGCTGCTAAAAGCACTGAGTGCTGCCCAGCCAACCACCTGTCCATTTTCTTCCGCAATCATACGGCAGGCCTTGACATGGGACTTGTCCCACACTTCGAAGGTCGGTACTTCTGTCTGGAAGGTTGATATCTTCGTCTCTATACCTTCCAGGTAGATGGAAGCTACCGCTTCCCAATCTGCATCTTTCATTTCCCTTATTATAAGTTCCATATTATTTTCCTCCCCTGTCTACTCTATCTGTTTTAGATTCCGTGTAAATAATAGCATACTATACCTGCATTCATTCTTTGTCAAGCTTGCCTGTAAATTCTGTATTATATTAATTTCCGTCACTCTTTTACTTTAGAAAATAAGATAATTCGATAGGATATTTTTATATAACAAAAAACCTGTCAGATGATTCTCTGACAGGTCTCTTTCGTCGAGGCGACGGGATTCGAACCCACGGCCTCTGCGTCCCGAACGCAGCGCTCTACCAAACTGAGCCACGCCTCGATTTTCTTATGCTGACATGCTTTCTCAGAAGCACCGCATTAGATATTATCTTATAATTACGGTAAAAAGTCAACTACTAATTTCATTTTTCCAAGAAAAATTAAGTTCCAAAAACGGCCAGTTTCTTTCCTACTACTCAGACTTAATCCCACTCTTATGTTTGATCTGCTATTCTTATCTAGCCCTTTGCTATATAACACACAATGTTTCTCTACACATATAATAAACTAAACTGATATAAGAGGATTATTATGTATATCTATGTTGTGCAAACCGGTGATACGATATATCAAATTGCTGATCGCTTCGGGGTTCCTGTTGATAAAATAATCAGTGACAACGCATTAACAAATCCGTATCAGCTCGTTCCAGGTGAAGTCATCATTATCTTATATCCCAGCGAGACTTATATCGTTCAGGAGGGGGATACATTAGAGACAATCGCTGTCTCTAATTCTATTACCATAGGTGAACTATTAAGAAATAATCCAACGATATCAGATAGTGATTATCATGTATATCCGGGTGAAGTTTTATCCATTCGCTTTAATCGTTCAGGTAGAATAGCCACTCACGGTTATACAAACACCTTTATCAATAAAAATATCCTTAGTAAGACACTTCCCTATCTGTCGTATCTCTCCATATTCGACTACAGAACAGTTGAAAATGGTGAATTAAACGGTACAACGGATGATTTGGAAATTATTCAGGCCGCAAAGGCATTTGGTGTATTGCCTTTACTGCTTATGACAACGATATCCGTTCAAGGCGAAGTGAATTTAGAATTAACCTATAACATTCTTATCAATGAAGAGCTTCAAAACAAGCTCTTCGATAACGTAATGAGAGTTGTAAAAGAAAATGGGTATTCCGGCGTGAATATTTCAGCCCAATATATTACTGCAGCAAATCAGAACCTTTTCTATAACTATACAAAAAATATATCCGACCGGCTGCATCAGGAAGGTTATTTAGCATTTTTAACAGTAAATCCCAAGATTGATACCTTTAATTCTCAAGTAACCTTTGAAAGTATTGATTATTCTATTCTGGAAGGCTTAGTGGATGCAATTATTTTTCTACAATATAAGTGGGGGATCAATAATACTCCTCCAGCCCCTGTAATATCCATAAGTAATATCAAAATCTTTTTAGATTACGTATTAATGCAGGTTAAGCCGGAAAAGATTATTAATGGCATCGCAACACTAGGATATATTTGGGAACTTCCATATGTACCTGGCTTTTCCAGAATCAATTCCCTAACAATTGACTCGTCTATTAATCTGGCTAGACAAGTAGGTGCAACCATAGAATTTGATGAAGAATCCCAGACTCCTTACTTCAATTATTCGAATGCAAATGACAATACTCAATACATCGTCTGGTTCGTAGATGCCAGAACGATTGATTCATTGGCTAAATTATTGCAGAATAATGGGATAATTGGAACCGGTATATGGAATATCATGAGTTATTTTACTCAGCTATGGCTTGTTCTTAACAGTCAATATGAGATCATAAAATTGTTACCTGAGTTTTAAATAGAGATAAAAAAAGACCTCAGATTGAAAAAGACAATCCGGGTCATTTTTACTGTTCATTATTAAATTGTATAAAAGTATCAGCGCTATCCAAATGGATGAGGAGGAAAATTAATAAGCCGTAATGATCCCGCCCTCATTGGCATATAAGGAGCTTACTCCTGCAGTATCAACAATGAAGCAATCCTTGAAGGGTATTCTCTTCATGATCTCTTCCTTCACATATAAAGCGCGTTCGTAATTATTGCAGTGGGCAATTCCCAAGATACGCTCACTCGGCTTAATGACATCTTCTTCAATGGCTTTGGCCATAGATACCAGAGCCTTGACAATACCTCTTGCCTGATCCACCTTACAGATTGATCCTTCCGGAGTCGCACCCATCACTGGTTTAATGTTCAGTGCACTGCAGATTACAGCCTGTAAGCTTGATAATCGTCCGTTTTTACGAAGAGTATCCAGAGATTCAAGGACGAATTTGGTCTTCAGATTGTCGCGAAAAGCACGAACCTTCTCAACGACCGTCTCAAAGGGAAGCTTTTGTTCTTTCAGTTCCTTAATCTTCATGGCAATCAGAGTCTGCCCAACCGAAGCAGACCGGGAATCAATTACCTCAACTTTTTTATCCGGGTGTTCTTCCAGATACAGCTTTTTCGCAAGCTCAGCACTGTTATAGGAGCCGGATAGCTGGGAAGATAAGGTTACAATATAGATGTCCCCATCATAGTCAAAATAATTCATATAGTCCTCGGGAGAAGGACATGCCGATTTCGGGCTGTTGGGACTCAAACGTACTTTTTCAAGAAAATCTGCCTGATGAAAGCTTTCATCATCCACTATGGAAACATCATCCACAATTAGCGTCAAGGGCACCAGCTTAAAATGAGGATCCTCCTTTAATTCCTTCGGCAAATCCGTACAGCTGTCCCCAATAATCCTGTATGACATTTTATTATCCTCCTGTTATCTTACAGTATAATTTATAACAAATATATATATCCTAATCTTTAGTTTCTTAATTACAAAAACAGATAATCAGGTTTTAATATCGTGCAATGTAGTTTTTATTACTACGTATTAGCATACCATAAGTATAGTAGTTTTATCAAGGGGTAAGTACATATTTATTAAAATTTTATAATCCGGGAGGATAATTATCGAATATAGGGTCTTCCAAGCCGAGAAGTCTTCTGACGCAGGAACCTTTCCTGACCTGAAATCTTCCGACTATGGAGGTATCCTCCATAGAAAATGGGGCTTTGTATAATAAAAATTGACCTAGAAAGCAAAGGGGCTAGCATTCCCATAATGCGCTCTTTGGTGTAAGGGAAGCTAGCTCTTTCACTTTTTACGTCAATATCATTTTTTTAGGCCGTATTTTCTAATATCTTCGTTCTATTTGGTAAGGAACATCATAATCTCATTGCTTCTCTGGATAAACCTTGTCATAGCCTCCGGCTCCAGCGGCTTGTGACTTAATAATGCCAGATCATACAGCTGCTCACAGATCATTGGTGTCTGTTCAGAACCCTCATTGGTCAGGATGAATTGAACAAGAGAATTATTGGCATTCAACACCAGGGTCTCACCGCCGCCAAGGTCACCCATATCCATACCGGACATGTTATACATACGCATCATGTCCTGCATTCTGCGGTTTTCCTCGGAGAGAGTCATCACAGAGGATACCTTCTCGTTCTTGAATTTATCCACCTTAACCTCAAGCTTATCCTTGCCGAGTACCTTACGGAACAGGGTTGTCATAGCCTCGGTATTGTTCTTTAAGACCTTCTCATCCTTCTTCTTAATCTTATCCTTAAAGGCATCGTTGATATCTGCGTCAATTCTCATGAAACGGACAGTCTGATCCTGATATTCCAGCTGTGTAATGAAGGGCTGGTCAATATTATGGGTTAGGATAAATGCATCCGTCCCTGCTTCCTTGAACATATTAATGTACTGGCTCTGCTGCTTCACATCGGTTACGTAATAGATAACCGTCTTCTTATCCTCATCGACATAGTCATCCTCTTCCTCATGGGAATGCTCGTGGTCATGTCCGCAATCGCAGTGCTCGTCATGAACATGTTCCTCCTGACCATTAGCTGCTTCGCCTTCTGCAGTCTTATTCTCAGTAGTTTCCGCTTCAGAATCGGTCTTCTTATCCTTTTTACTGTCCTTCGGAGTATCCTTTGCCTTCTTTGCTTCCACATATTCGGTAAGCGTAATATACTTATCCTCCAGGTTCTTAAAGATGATAACATCCTTCATCTTCTCACGGAATTTCTCATCCTTTAAGCAGCCGAATTTGATGAAGGGACTGATATCATCCCAGAATTTCTCGTAGCTCTCACGTTCCACCTTATACATACCGGACAGCTTATCCGCTACCTTCTTGGAGATATATTCGCTGATCTTCTTCACAAAGCCGTCATTCTGCAACGCACTTCTTGATACATTGAGCGGCAGATCGGGACAATCGATGACACCCTTTAATAGCATCAGGAAC
>JAEZLY010000086.1 GCA_023414985.1 Bacillota bacterium
TTATAATCCAGCTGCGGAAGGATACTACCGTTATCGGAAATTTCTTTTAGATATCTGCTTAGGATGGTTTGCATACGGACAAAGCCGTTCAGTACCACCTGTGTCTCTACGCCTTTATTGGCAGCTGTGGGAGCAGTAATCTTATTCGTTGCGATCAGAAACTTCATCTTGTCAGTCACCTCTTTGCCATTATAGGTGATATGACTGATTCTGCTGCTGTTACTGATCTTATTGCCGTTAATGTCATACCTGGCTTCACTGGAAGGATTCATGACATAATCCACTCCGTCAAATACGGTAAAGCTGCTCCAGTCATTCATCCATTCTTCTTTCAGCAATGACTTCAAACCGTATTCTTTCATCAGGTCGTTCATGGTCGAATTACTCCACTTGGATGCAATTGCGGCCGTCTCATAAGCGCTGGCAGACCATTCCAACCATTCCTTCAGCTGCTTTCCGGTGATTGTATAGAGATAGATATAATTATTGTAGGGCTGGATGGAGCTTAAATCAGATTCTGTGATGCTGTCACTAATATTGACATAATCCTCTTTTGAAGCCATACCAAAGGCATAATAGCCAGAAGCTGCAATAATCGGGTAATCCTTGTATTTCGATCCGGTGGTCTGCACAAATCTCTGGGCATAATCTATTCTCGCATCATTCAGGAGTTGAATCGCTGAGTTATCCCCCAGCATACCATAATAATTCTGGATCAACTCATCCTCCCCCAGCTTGGCGATGATATCCTTACTGTAATGCAGCAGCTGCTCATCCCAGGTACCGTAATAACCGGCGAGTGACTTATTCTCCTTCGTTGTCTCCGCATTGACCAGCCGTAGTTCAGACTTGCGGTCGGATATCCTGTAGCCGCCATCCTTATATACGGTAAGGGTTAAATCCACCACTCCCAGTGAATTACCGCGATTTCCGGCCATAATGACACTTTTGCCGTTCATCAGGTAGGTTGATTTTTCAACATAGGGCAATTTAAAATAGGGAGAGGAATAATCCGTGGTCGGAAATTGATTATGTTCATGACCGCAGATTACAACATCAATGTCGGAAATCTTTGTTAAAGCATAAGCTACATTCTTAAAGTTCAATTCCGGAGCTTCGGGTCCGATTCCGGTATGCGCTAACGCAATAACCACGTCTGCTCCCATTTGTTTCAGCTTTGCCGACTCGGTTTTTGCATTCGTCACCATGTCCTCACCCTTCAGAAGACCGACATAGCTATGTGTCTTGCCGGTCAGGGTAGGGATTGTCAATCCCAGGATACCGATCTTTACTGTAACCTTTTTACCCCCTGAGGTGGTAAGGGTCCTGGTGATGATTTTATTCTCATGAAAGGGATACTCTCCTGTCTTTGAATCTGTAACATTAGACAGGACGGTGATATCTCTCAGTCCGGCGCCGTCCAATTGTCTTAATATATAGTCGTAACCATAGTCAAAATCATGATTGCCAAGGGTGATTGCATCATAACCGATTGTAGCCATCGCTTTATAAATCGGCTGAACCACCTGCTGATTCTCTGAAAATATGTACTCTGTCGTATAATCATAAAGAGTATCTCCTGCATCCACAAGAACAACACTTTCAGCAGGAACCTCGCTTTTTGTCTTCTTGATCAGATCGGATAGTCTTGCCAAACCACCGTTATTATAATCCACACCCTTCTCATAATCCTTGCTGTTCAACTGTCCGTGAAGGTCCGTGGTACCGAGAATCCTCAGATTCACTGTTTCGGGTTCCGACGCCGCTTCCGCACTCCCGAGGTGTGCTCCTTTCCATCCCCCAAGCACACTTAAACCTATGACTGTCAAAGCGGCCAGGGCTTTCAGACCTGTCTGTAATCCTTTTCTCTTCATCCTGCACTCTCCTTGCCTGTAAAAAAACTGCCGCAGTTATCCACGCGGCAGCACTTTTTAACCAATATTAGTCATCTAAGTCAGCGTTTTACACTTAAGTAACATTTTAGGAATTGAATAAGGCAATTCGATGGCAAATTTCTTACAAAAAAATTACCATTTTTCTATCTGAACCTTTATCAACTCCATCAGCCTGTCCATCCTATCAGATAAATAAAGATATCCGATCAGTGCTTCCAGCCCGGTAGCTGTCCTGTACTCCAAGATACCGGCATTCTTTGCTGAGGTATAGGATTTTGCATTTCTGCCTCTTTTAAAGATAGTCAGCTCCTCCTCCGTCAGCTGATCCTTAATCAGATGGTAAAGCTCAGCCTGTGCAGAGGCCTGAACCAGCTTAGATGCCCGTTTATGCAGCTTATTGACAGGGGCATTCCCACTTTCGACAACATAGGTCCTGATAATCAGATCAAAGATGGAATCTCCGATAAATGCAAGAGTCAGAGGCGAATAAGTCTTTAAGTCTGTCTCTGACAGGTTCAGCGTATTCCTGATATACCCGGCTATTCCTAGCTCCTTTTCCATCTTACGCCCTCTCTGGTATCCTCGAGCACAATACCCTTTTCCAATAGAAGATTTCTAATTTCATCCGATTTAGCAAAGTCCTTATTCTTCCTGGCAGCCTGACGATCCTCAATCAGCTTCTCGATCTCCTCATCCAGAAGTTCTTCCTTCTTCAGCGTAATGATACCCAGAATATCGCAGAGCTTCACAATCCTGTCATTAACAGCTTTTACAAAGGCTCGTGAGCTTTCTCCACTGCAGCTGGTATTTGCCAGCTTCACCAGCTCAAAAATTGCAGCGATGGCATCGGACGTATTAAAATCGTCGTCCATTGCAGCTCTGTATTTCTCCTCCAGCTGCTTTGCATCACTGTCCGCCTTTTGCTCCTCTGCATTCAACTCCCTTTCCTGTAAGGTGGTTCCGGACAAAAGGAACTGAAGCTGCCCTACACTGGTCAGGAT
>JAEZLY010000223.1 GCA_023414985.1 Bacillota bacterium
CTTTTTGGGAGAAAGTAAAACACTTGATTGCATATTCCAGGAGGCTTCCGATAAGTATCATGTTCCTGTGGAATTGCTGAAATCAATCGGCAAGGCGGAATCCAATTTTAATGCCAAGGCGGTATCACGCTGCGGCGCGCAGGGAGTAATGCAGCTAATGCCTGCGACGGCAAAATCACTTGGAGTGACGGATTCCTTTGATGCAGAACAGAACATTATGGGCGGGTCTAAGTATATTGCAGGATTACTGAAGAAATATGATGGCAACACAAAATTCGCACTGGCAGCTTATAATGCCGGCAGCGGAAACGTTGCAAAATATAATGGCATTCCTCCCTTTGAGGAAACACAAAATTATGTAAAGAAAATCATGGGTTATCTGAAGGAAGGCGTGGATACCGGAGGTGCGGTTGTCAGTACCGGAGGTACGCAGTCTGCTGCGGAAACGGTAACAGCCCCTGTATTAGCACCTGCACCCGTTCAGAATAACAGTGCTTTCCTAATTGCTAATACTGCAGCAAATTCCACGGATGACATAGAGGACTTAAATTCTTTATTCTCTTATGATGATTATCTGAATTTTGTCGATCTGTTTCTGAAGAATCTGGATGATCAGGAGGATCAGAAAAAGGAGAACGAGAATAATTCGGTGAATAATTCACAGGATATTACTTATAATGTACCAGTGATGAATCTACTAAAAAATAAATTATTATAAAGGTTAGTGCTTTCAGCTTAACCCCTTTAGCAACATAATCGATAAAGAAGGGAGCGGTCCTTATGAAACAGGAATTTAGTGCTGTTATTCAGCAGGCAGGCAATATTAACGGAGCATATGTCGAACCCCCCTTTGATGTGGAGCAGGTATTCGGAGCAAAAAGAGTGAAGGTACTGGCGACCTTTGACGGAGTCGAGTATCGTGGTTCCCTGGTCCGGATGGGTGGCTGCTATATGCTTGGTATGACACAGGAAATCCGGAAGAAGATAGGGAAGGACTTCGGAGACAGTGTGCTTGTTACCGTTGAAAAGGATGAAGAGGAGCGGGTCATTGAAGTACCTGAGGATTTTCAGAGTCTGCTTTCGGCGGATTCTAACGCCCAGGATACCTATGATAAATTATCCTTCACTGCAAAGAAAGAATATGTTACCTGGATTACGGAAGCGAAAAAAGCTGAAACACGACAGGAAAGGATAAAGAAGGCAGTTGAAAGACTTTCCGAGGGAAAAAAATTAAGATAGCAGGGGGAGCATCCTATGAAGGTGGGTATCATTGTACATTCAAAGACAGGAAATACCTTTTCCGTAGCTGAGAAGCTGAAAGAAAGGCTGACAGGTGATGGAACTATTGTTGAACTAAGGAGAATTGAACCGGTCGGGGGTGAACCGGCTGGCATTAAGGATTTATCGGCAATCACCTTTGAACCGTCTCCGGAGGTTACAGGCTTTGACAGATTAATCTTTGCAGGTCCGGTCAGAGGCTTCTCCATGTCACCGATCCTCGGTGCATACATAAACAAGCTTCCTTCTTTGAAGAACCAGAAGGTGGATTTATTCGTAACTCAAAGCTTTCCGAAACCCTTCTTAGGAGGTAATCAGGCAATATCCCAGATGACAGCTGCCTGCACGGGAAAAGGGGCTATCATAGGGAAGACCGGAATAGTCAACAATATGAGCAAAAAACGTCAAAGTATGATCGAAGATGTGATAGAAAGATTAAGTAAGTAGATTTATATATAAGGCATCAAACCACCTTATCAAAAAGAGTCATTTAGTTGACTCTTTTTTCTTTTATCGGAAAGTAGCGGTGCATATTTCTTGCTCTGATATTGTATTGAATGATAAGCCGATGGTAAAATATGGTTGTATCATAAGGGATGATTGATCAGGGGAGAAGCAGATGAGAACCAGAACAGAAACCTATCAGGAACTAAGAAAGAAGTATCCGCCTTCCGAGCCTTGCGATTGTGCAGTCTGTAAGGCTTATTGCCGACGTCCCGGCTGGTGGACGGTAGAACAGGTGCGAAATGCCCTGCGTGCAGGCTATGCCGGACGGATGATGCTGGAGCTGTCTCCGGATCACTCTTTCGGAGTTTTATCTCCTGCATTTAGAGGCTGTGAGGGCTTTTATGCTCTGCAGGAATATGCGGAGAAGGGCTGCAGCTTTTTATGCTGCGGATTATGTGAGCTGCATGATACTCCATATATGCCTCTAGAATGTAGCTTCTGTCATCATCAGAACCTCGGTAAGGGTGAAGAATGTCACAATGATATCGGAACCGATTGGAATACAAAAGAAGGACAAAATCTGGTTGGAAGGTGGCTCTTCCTAAATAATCTTGCGGATGTCAGGAAAAGACATTGAAATAGCTGTATAAAGAGGATAAAATATCCTTATAGTTGTAACACAAAGGAGGTTTAACGATGCAGGACATCATTGAAATACTGAAGCAACAGAGAAGCTATTATGCTCAGGGAAATACAAAAAATGCAGTGAAACGCAGAGAATATTTAAATAAGCTTGGACAAGCAATTACGATACATGAGAAAGAGATCCTGGAGGCTTTACAGAAGGATCTGAATAAGGCTCCTTTTGAAGCCTATGGTACGGAAATCGGCATGGTGAAGGAAGAACTGAAGACGCTCAGTAAAAATCTCCTGAAATGGTCCAGACCAAGCAGGGAAAGAACATCCCTTGTGAATTTTCCCTCTGTCAGCAGAATTTATTCGGAACCCTATGGTATCGTACTGATTATGTCTCCCTGGAATTATCCTTTCCAGCTGACCTTATCTCCGTTGGCAGGGGCGATCGCTGCCGGTAACTGCGCAGTTGTCAAACCCTCCAATTACTCTCCGAACACCTCGAAGGTAATCGAGCTGATTCTTTCAGAAGTATTTCCTAAAGAATATGTTGCGGTTATTCAGGGAGGAAGAGAAGCGAATCAATCCCTTCTGGCGCAGAAGTTTGATTATATCTTTTTCACCGGCAGTGTAGAGGTCGGAAAGACAGTAATGCGTGCTGCCTCCGAGCATCTGACCCCCGTGACGCTGGAGCTCGGCGGTAAAAGTCCCTGTATCGTGGATGAGACTGCCAATCTGGAGCTGGCGGCAAGAAGAATTGTCTGGGGGAAGTACTTAAATTCAGGACAAACCTGTGTGGCACCGGATTATCTTCTGGTTCAGAGCAGCGTAAAGGATGAGCTTCTGGGTAAAATGAAAAAATATATCGTAAAATTCTTCGGTACCGATGCGACCAAGAACGAGAACTTTCCTAAAATTATTAATGAAAAGCACTTTAATAGGCTGCTTGGCTTGATGGAGGGTGAGAAAATCGTAATCGGAGGAAATTCCTCCAAAGAGACGAATCAGATTGCTCCCACCATCCTCGATCATATTACCTGGGATAGTCCGGTTATGCAGGAAGAGATCTTTGGACCCATCCTGCCGGTGATGGAATTTACCCGTCTGTCGGAACTGATTCCCATGGTCAATGCACGTCCCAAACCCCTGGCATTATATTTCTTTACCACAAGTAAGGCAAATGAAAGAAAGATCATCGGAAGTATTCCTTATGGCGGAGGCTGTATCAATGATACAGTCATGCATCTTGCTACGTCCCATATGCCCTTCGGCGGAGTCGGAGAGAGCGGCATGGGAAGATATCATGGCAGGGACAGCTTTGATACTTTTTCCCATAAGAAAAGCGTATTGAAAAAGTCTCTTCTTGTGGATATACCCTTACGGTATCCTCCTTATAAAAAGGATTTGGGTCTCATCAAGAAAGTTTTTTAACAGGGTTAGAGAAAGAAAGGTTTGGTAGAAATAGGATGAAACGGGAATCGCAGACAGAACGGATACGGAAATCAGACAAAAAGGGCGGGAGAGGCCTCTTACTCAGGGCTGAAACAGGAAAAGCCGCAGCGTTTGCACTTCTTGCTGCTGCTTTATATAGTATCAGCGCTCCGTTGTCCAAGCTGTTATTGAATAAAATACCGCCGCTTTTCATGGGCGCACTCCTATACCTTGGAGCCGGTCTTGGTATGTCCCTTCTGGAATTCATTCTGAAGAGGAGAGGGAAGGAAAAGGAAGCTTCCGTTACTGCCAAGGACCTTACCTATGTCCTGGGAATGCTGTTATTGGATATCGGAGCACCGGTTTTTCTGATGTTCGGTCTGATGAATTCTGATCCGGCCATCGTTTCCTTATTGAATAATTTTGAGATAGTCGCAACCGCACTGATTGCTTTGTTGATCTTCAAAGAAGCTATCGGGAAGCGAATGTGGGTTGCCATCATCCTGATTACCTTTGCGAGCCTGTTACTCAGCGTTGAAGATTTTGGTACGCTTTCCTTATCCCGCGGTTCTGCCTTTGTACTTTTAGCCTGTGTCTGTTGGGGATTTGAGAATAACTGCACCAGAATGCTCTCTATTAAGGATCCGATACAGATCGTAATCATCAAAGGAATTGGTTCCGGTACCGGTGCATTGCTGATTGCCTTATTAAATCATTCGGTAGCGAAAGATATTTCCTATTGCCTTCTTGCAATGCTGCTGGGATTTGTTGCGTATGGGCTGAGCATCTACTTTTATATTCGAGCTCAGAGAGTTCTTGGCGCCTCCCGTACCAGTGCTTATTATGCGGCAGCCCCATTTTTGGGGGTACTTTTATCCTTTGTGATTTTCAGAGAAAGGATTGCTGTTACCTTCTGGCCGGCACTTCTCATTATGCTTGCAGGTACCGGCTTTATACTGACTGAGGTCCATAACCATATTCATACACATGAAGTGCTGACGCATGAACATATGCATAACCATAGGGATGGACATCATGACCATGTCCATGATCCGGCATTTACAGGGGAACATAGCCATGAGCATACCCATTCTACAATTGTCCATAGCCATACCCATACACCGGACCTGCATCATCACCATCGGCACGAGAACAATTAGTGAGGCCAGCCTCCCTAAAATATAAGCAAGAAGGAGTACATACTATGAATTTCAACCCGAACAGCGGCTTTCTTTACACCCTTGCTGTCCTTGTCATCCTCTTCGTCATTGTCCAGTCCCTTTTCTTTATGGTTCGTGCCTGGAAAAGGGCCAGGGAGATTGGAATGGACATGGGACAGGTGAAGAAAACAATCCTATCCACCGCAATCTTTACCATTGCACCTGCGGTATCCATCCTTCTGGGCGTCATTACCCTGTCAAAGTTTCTTGGCTTACCGCTTCCCTGGATCAGACTCAGTGTTATAGGAGCGATCACCTATGAATTACCTGCAGCTTCCATAACAGCGCAGTCACTGGGAGTCTCTCTCTCCAATACGTTGACCGATCCTAAGGCTTATTCAGCTATAGCTTGGGTTATGACCCTCGGTATCATGCCAAGCTTGATTTATGTATCGATCTTCAGCAAAAGGATACAGAATGGCTTGTTAACGATTAAATCCAAGGACAGTAAATGGGGGGATTTATTTATTACCGCAATGTTTTTGGGTATGATTTCAGCGTTTTTGGGAATGGCTTTTGCTGATATCAGATCAGGACTTTCCGGCTGGATTCCTTTATTTGTTCTCCTTTTTTCGGCTTTACTGATGGCTGTCTGCGGATTACTGGTCAAGAGGTATAAACAGAACTGGCTGCAGAATTATGCGCTTCCGATCAGTATGCTGGGTGCCATGGCGTTTGCGGCGGTGATCACACCGATACTAGGATAAGGAGGACGAAGATGAAGACGAGAAATTATACGGAAAGTACTTATTTATACGGGCAGCTGTGGATTTGGACCGCAGTTGTTCTATTGCTGGCAGTACCGGTATCCGTATCAATCTTTTATCATGCATGGCCCGGAATGGAACCGGTATTAACCGGCCTCATGGGGGTGGCACCGATTTATTGGACGGTCGGAGCAATTGAAGTAATCACCTTTTCTCCGATGCTCGGAACCGGAGGAACCTTCCTTGCTTTTGTCACAGGTAATCTGACCAACCTAAAAGTTCCCAGTGCCTTGAATGCCATGGAGAATGCAAAGGTGAAGCCGGGTACAGAAGAGGGTGAGATTATCTCGACAATTGCAGTCGCAACCTCCGCTATCGTTACCACAATCATCATTGCAGCAGGAGTCCTGCTTCTTGCACAGCTTGCACCAATCATTAATTCCCCTGTGCTGAAGCCTGCTTTTGATCAGATATTGTCGGCGCTGTTCGGCGGACTTGCCGTTGTCTATGTAAGCAAGAACTGGAAGATCTCCATGGCCCCGATGCTGTTCATGATAGTATTGTTCCTGTGTGTACCGTCCTTGGCTAGTAAAGTTGGAATTCTGGTTCCGGTAGGGGCGATTCTTTCCATCGTTACAGCTAGAATATTATATAAGAGAAATCTGGTATAAAAATCATCAGTATACGATAATGGTTTTCATAAAACTGGTAGTAAAGCCTTAAGTAATCTTACTAAGGATAATAGGGAGGAATAGATATGGGTTGGACAGTAGTGTTGATTCTTGCTGCGATATTGATTTGTTTTATAGCAATTATTCTGATCAGAGCGGCATTCTTTCAGCCGAATGTTCCGAAGGATGCTGTAGCCGAACAGATTAGCCTGAATAAGGACAAGATCGTGAGAGATATGGCCGATATGATTCGCTGCAGAACCGTGTCAAGCTTTGATGAAAGCAGTACAGAGCCTGAGGAATTTGAAAAATTCAGGCAGCTCTTGATGGAGCGTTTTCCTTATATCCATCAGCATAGTTCCAGAGAAATGATCGGAAAGACAGGAATCTTATATCATATCAAGGGGAAATCGGAGGATAAGCCAACAGTACTCATGTCCCATTATGATGTGGTTCCGGTGGAAGCGGGAGCCTGGGAAAAGCCTCCCTTTGACGGAATCATCGAGGAGGGAGTCCTCTGGGGCAGAGGAACCCTTGACACTAAGGGAACCCTGTGTGGTGTTGTGGAGGCTGCAGAGCAGCTTCTTTCGGAGGGATTTATTCCGAAACAGGATATTTATCTGGCCTTCTCAGGTGATGAGGAAATCAATGGGGAGTCCTGTCCTGCCATGGTCACAGAGCTGGAAAAGAGGAAGATCAAGCCAGCCCTGGTACTTGACGAGGGCGGTGCTGTCGTGGATCATGTATTTCCGGGTGTGGAGGGTTCCTGTGCATTGATCGGAATCGGTGAAAAGGGTGGTCTGAATGTAGAGATATCCATAGAAAGCCAGGGAGGGCATGCTTCTACACCGCCTTCCCATTCTATTGTCGGAGAGATGTCCAAGGCGATTCTCGCCGTGGAAAATAAGCCGTTTCCTTATCAGATGACAAAGCCTGTGCGGGAGATGTTTGATACCGTTGGCAGATACTCCGGCTTTGGATATAAAGTGCTGTTTGCAAACCTATGGTGTTTTAACCCTTTGCTGGATTTCATCTGCAGACGCTCCGGCGGTGAGTTGAATGCTATGGTGAGAACTACCTGTGCATTTACGATGCTGGACGGAAGCAAGGCTTTTAATGTATTGCCACCAAGGGTCAGAATCGGTGCCAACCTACGCCTTTTGGGAGAGGACACCACGGAATCCGCTTTGGAGCATTTAACAAAGACGATCAATAATGATAAGATTAAGCTAAATATGATCGGTGGATGGAACCCCTCCATCAGCTCTGATACGGACTGTGAGGAATGGCATAAGCTGACCGGAGTAATTCATAATACCTGGCCGGAGGCAATTGTCTCTCCATACTTAATGATGGCCTGCAGCGATTCCAGACATTACTGTAGAATTACGGATCGGGTATATCGCTTTTCTGCCATGAGATTAACAAAGGAAGAACGAGGAATGATTCACGGGCATAATGAACGCATACAGATTGATACTTTACTGAAAACCGTGGAATTCTATATTAAGCTGATAAAAGAATGCTAAAGCAAAGGAGAGAACAGCATGAAGAAACTAATCCTGGTAACATCACCGCCGGCTTGCGGAAAGACCTATATCTCTAAGCAGCTGTCGAAAACCTTAAAGCACGTGGTATATTTAGATAAGGATACCCTGATACCCCTATCAAAGAGGATTTTTGCTGTTGTGGGAGAACCCTATGACAGAAGCTCCAAGTTCTTTGAAGAGAATATCAGGGATTACGAATATGAGACAATCGTAGCACTTGCTCTGGAAGCGCTCAATTACGATGATATTGTATTAATCAATGCACCGTTTACGGAAGAAATCAGAGATATGAATTATATCAATAACTTAAAGGCGATGCTCAAAGAGAAGGACGCCAGACTGGTCGTAATCTGGGTAGAGACCTCGGTAGAGGTCTGCAGACAGAGAATGATAGCCAGAAATTCTGATCGGGATTCCTGGAAACTGGCGCATTGGGAGGAGTATATTGCGGAATGTGATTTCAGCATCCCAACGACCTTGGATGATCCCAAGGTGGCAGATGATCTGCTGATTTTTAAGAATTCTTCCGATCAGGAGTATGAGGAGTCAATGAAGTCCATCGTTACAATCCTCGAGGCACCGTAACTCCGGAAGTCCAGTGTCAACGACTATAAATATCGGCTTAATAACCAGGCACAGAGCACGGACAGGATCGAAAAAAATAAGATCAGCCTTGCGACTGTGCCTCTTTTGAAAGGCAACAGATGCTTTCCCTCGTCAGGGAGCTCTGATTCCTCGATCTCAGGAAGGGAAGCCTGCTCCGGATCCTCGGGTGTTGATGTACTGAAATAGTAATCGAGCAGTTCTTTCGCCCGGTCATAATCATCTGAGCCGACGTAGATGTCCTGACCATAGATGGTATAGCCCATATAAATTTTCATATAACCGCCGGTACCTTTATCCTTGATAAACCAGGGTATATTTGCATCGGTTAACAGAGCGGTAAACATTGTAGTATCCAGCTGACTTAAATCAGAGGCCAGAAGGCAGGTTTCCTGATCCTTGTTCATATCGTTCACACCTTTCCAGTTCATAAGTATATACTATCACAGATTAACAGGAACAACAATAATTTCAAGCCATAAAAGGTATTATTCCCCAAAATCGGATCGATACAGATAGAAACAAAATATAACAAAAACATCACATTGACAAAATATTAACAAAGTGGTAGGATTTAGTGGAAATAGCGACAATTGTTATTGGGTGTGGAGGAAGAATATGAGAATAAGCGAAGCAAAGGAATGTATCAAAGAATTATACTTAAATACGAGAAGCGTAACAGCATTGATCAGCGAACGAGGAATCGGAAAAACCTCGGCTTACAGCCAATGTGCGCAGGAGTTGGGGATAGGGTATATCAATTTATATGCAGCAGCCTTGGAGGGACCTGATTTTATGGGCTTACCTGATAAGGACCGGGAGCATAAGGTAACCATATATCTGGCGCCTCAGTTTCTGCCGACTGCACAGGCTGTGGAAATGGGATTGTATCCGGAGAATGGAATTCTGGTGCTTGAGGAAATTAATCGTGTGCCAAGCGATACCGTATCAGTACTGTATCCGCTGCTACTGGAAAAGAAGATCAACGGGCATGCTCTGGCACCCGGTTGGACCATAGGGGTTACTATGAATCCGGATACCATGAATTATCTTGTAAATTCCCTAGATGATGCGATGCTGGACCGCTTTGTATCCATAGAGGTAACGGCTGATATTGAGGATTATATAGACTACTCTTTGAAAAACGATCCGAATGACGAGGTGCTTGCTTTCCTGCAGGCATGTCCGGATATGCTGCTGATTGTCAAGAAGGCGGCAGATTCAACTGCCCTCTCCAAATATCCGACCCCAAGAGGCTGGACGAAGGTTCAGGAATTGTTAAATCATTGCAGTCTGGATGAAAAGCTGATGCGGGAGCTGATAGCCGGTATTGTGGGAAATCAGGCGGCAGCATCCTTTTATGGCTTTCTGCGGAACAAGGATATCAGTATTCCTCCTGTGAAGCTATTATTATCGGATTATACAGCTGTCAGGAAAAGTATTCTTGCTTTGATTGAGAATAAGCATATTGAAATCCTTAATTATATCATAAAGAAGCTGATCAATGAGCTGACCCCGGAACAGGAGCAGATCAGGAATTTGGATCTGTTCCTGGAGGATCTGCCGAGTGAGCTTCAGGTCATGTGCTGCAGATATCTTTCTATCAGACGGCCTGAGGAAGCGGATGCAATCCTAAAGCAATCGAAACAATTGGAGAGGCTCAGTGACATCATCATCGATGCGATGATACAGGAATAGGGAGGGAGCCCATGAGCATCCAGGAGGTAATGATTAAGCTTCTGACGCTGCAGCCCTTATACGGCTTTGTAGCGGCGTCAGTTTCAACGATTGCCACGGATAAGGTAGAGACGATCCGTATGGCGTCTATTCCCGAATTGATCATTTATTATAATCCGGGCTGGTTTGATGCTCTTTCCAATCAGCATAAGCTGGGAGTGGTTCTGCATGAACTGCTTCACGTGATCTTCCTGCATCAATATCGGAGGGGAAACAGGCAGATTATTCTCTGGTCCGTGGCCTGCGATCTCGCCGTCAATGAGATGCTGACGGAGAACTATCTGGAACCGGATGCAGTTACTGTAGAGAAACTGAACCGGAAAGCCGGATTGAGACTGGAGAACAGAAAAAACGCGGAATATTATTATGAGAAGATCACGGATATGGAGGATCAGCTTGGATTTAGCCATATCGAGGGCGACAATATCCTGATCTTTGATGGAGAAGATGGCCTTAAGGTACAGAAGCTTTCCGAGGAGACTGCCAGCGACATGGAAATCAATGCGTTGAAAAGCAATATGGCACAGACTCTGTCCGATGCAAAATCAGAGGCAGAGGCTTTCGGAGGTATGGATGATAGGATAGAAGAGATTTACCGGGATATCCAGATGGATTGGCGCGTGATTCTGAAGCGCTTCCTGACGGGACGAGGCAGAATGATTACCCGTAAATCCTATAAGAGGCAATCCAGAAGATATGAAGAGCTGCCGGGTACAAAGCGTGCTGTCGGAGTGGATGCTTTAATTGCGATTGATGAGAGCGGTTCTATCCCTGACTCCTTGGTGAATGAATTTTATCGGGAGCTGCGGGAAATTAACAAAATTACGGGAACCAATATGGTGGTCACCAGATTTGATACGGAGTGCACCGAACCGGTATCCTTAAGTGCTTTTACCGTATCAAGTAAAAGAATGAAACGGGGAGGAACGGACTTCCGACCAGTCTTTCAGTTGGCTGATCAATATAAGATTCCACTTGTCATCCTGTTCACGGACGGGGATGGGGAAGCACCTGTCAGCGTCAACCAAAATACCCTGTGGGTATTGACGAAGAATGCGAAGAAGCCGGCTGATTTCGGCTACTTCTTAAGCTTTGGAGGTGATTAACGAATGCCGCTGCAATATATCATAACAGGCGGACAGCTTTATATGGAGAAGACTGCCTTTGCCAGGGAAATGCTGCTTGCTGAAAGTCCGCTCAGAAAGCTCGTCTATGGGAAGAGTAATAAAGCTCATATCGCTCCAAAGGTAGAGAGGCTGGAAGAACGGGTAAGCATCGATTTTAATCAGGCGGAGGTTGAGACAGAAGAAGGCTTCTATGATATTTTTCGTAAAATGAAGGAAAAATATCGGGAAAAGCTGCAGGGCAGGGTGGTAATCCGAATTACAGCATTGACCTCCTATTATGTAACATTAAACTTTAACAATGGGGATGAGAAAGTGGTTTACGAATAGATTTGAATAAAGAAGCTGAAGTACAAAATAGGGCTGTTGCAGCAATAAGTGCAATAGCCCTATTATTATTCCTGACAATGGAAGCGATTTATCGTTTCAATTGTATTCGTTATACAGATTACCTAAACAGAGGAGGCAGGGATTTCAGAAATCTCTGACTCCGTGAGTTCATACTCATCTTCTTTACTGTAAGGATAAAGATTGGCTTCATATTTTGTGATTGCTTTCATCATTGTATAATTCAAAATCGTATCAAGGGACTCTGACTGATCAGCGATAGGAGCAGTCGATTGCTCCTCGGAAGGATCAGGTTTGTTTGGGTATGATATTTTATTAATAGGTATTTTTGCAAAAAAACGTTTGGTACCAATTTGTATATTATATTCCATTTCGCTGTTAGCGGCAGCAGAAGAAAAGCTTGGAATAAGCTTCTCTCGAACAGCATGCCCGCTAAAGGACATATATTCAGAAAGAAAGCTATCAAAGCTTTCTCCAATATAGTGATGACCAAGCTTCTCCGAGCACATAAAATCATCTTCAAAGCTCTTTTCAAAATGGTGGAGGAGAGTACCCTCGTTATCCGCTATTCTTATATCAATATTAATAAGCATAATTGAACCTTACTTTTCGTTGATATAAAAAATATCGGATGAATCAAAGAAACTATATACCCTTATTACTGATAAATATTAGCAAATTTCAAAAACAGTGGGAAGCGAAAGATTTGGTTGAGAATATGATTATCAATAAAAGTAAGAAACTTTGACATGAAAAAATCATTGACAGAAGAAGTCAACGAAGGTATAATTTATTTTACGATTGATATATGACATATTAATATAATAATCCATAATAACTATAGCACAAAATATGCGATATGTCAATACCCTTTTTAAAATTCTTCTGAAAGGATGCGCGATATGGAAAATCTGTTTATGCTATTACCGGTTACCTTACCGGATCAACAGAATACAGCTATGATCCTGAAATGTAATACCTATACAGAACAGTTTGGATTACAGCTGTCGGAGGAAGCCATTCAAAGCCTGATGGAATGCCGAAAGGAAAATCTAAAGAAGTACGGACGGATTGAATTCGGTCAGAGCATATTACCGAAGCTGATCCTGGAATTTGCTGATTCGGCTTACTTTAATCAGGAGGATTATGAGGAGCTTCTTAGCGAGCTTCAGGATTGCTTTTATTACTTTAAGAGGGAGACTCTGGAGGAACAATCCGACGATGAATTGATCAAGACGATGAAATTGTATTTCGAAGAGGTATGCCAGGGCTCAGTAGAATATTTAAAGTCTACTATGCTTGAGAACTATGCCAGAGATATACGCTATAACACGAGGGAGTATCAGTTTTTAGGAGGGTATGAGGATGACTACACAGACTTTTTGGATTGGGACGGAAGAGACTGGGATTGATCCCGCCAGGTTAAATCAGGAACAGTATTTTCAGGCAATCTTTCAAGAAGCATGCCAACGGCAATTACTGAGTGAAGAGGAAATCGGACGTATTCAGACCGAATTATTTGAACTGTTGGCAAAAGAAGCAGCAAGGTATACCAATGATGAAAGCAGCTCCCTGCCGATAGAAACAGCACAGGCATTACTTCAATCGATCACCTTCAGTATCGGAAGTTATCTAAAAACTTTGGTGGATGTGGGACTACAGCTGAAAATGCTGAAGGAAAAGAGGGTACCTGCCTTATTTCTGCTCGGACTGGATACTGTAGAGCAAAGAAGGAAAAAGACGGAAACCCTGCTGCATCAATTGACAGAGGGACGTCTCAGAGTAGATAACATCGCATATCAGGATACTATTCTTACCGGTTTGCCTAAATTCTTTCATGATTATAATATGGAATTCGGAGCACATGAGGACTCGGCTGATATCGATTATCCTTCCTTTATTACTGTAGTAGATTTACTGGGTGTGGAGTATATGGAGGAATATCTAAGGAGGCTGTGTCTTGAGAATGAATTTCTGAATTGCTTTTCAGCATCTGATATCAATCAGCTGATCCATGCCTTTGACCGGGAAGCAAGTCATATGCTGATCAATCTGTTCGAACTGACCTTGATCAACGCCCTCGGATGCATTCTTCTGGAGAAAGAGGTTAAAAACCTTGATATTACTGCACAGGAGCTTGTATGGCTGCAGGAAAAGCTGTCAAAGCTTTCGAAGGAGGAACGATATGAGCAATTTAGACAGGCATTTATGACAATCGTTACGGAACTGGAGCTATCGGAGGATTTGATCACTTATGTTCAACCTGAGCTCAGCCAATTGGCGGAAAGACTTTCCTGTCATTTGGAGACCTATACCTTAAGCCATTTCTTCCTTTCCTTCAGTAATGCATGGCAGGAAGCTTATGAGTACTTAGAAGAAGGGGAAATCCTGGAGGATTATAAGTTAAGAAATCTGATTGAGAGAATTGAGTATACAGATACCATAGCCGGAAAGGTTGACCTTATCCTGCAGGAGGTACGCAGTACAACAGACTTAATTGAGCTGTTGGAGGAATGTTTTTATGAAGGGGATTATGAAGAGGTCTTCTGCCATCTGGGAGAAGCAGAACTGCAGATGCTTGAGAAAAGGCTTCTCTATGATGCGGGAGAGATACCGCCGGAGGATTTTGAACCACAGAGCGAGTGGCAGGAAATCCTTTGGATCTATTTGCATAACAAACAGCAGAAGTAGTAAAATAAAGATATAAAAGGCAGGAGGAGAACAGGAAAGGAGGAAACTCCATATGACCAGGTATTATTTTCTTGTTGTGTTAAGTTATCTGATCGGATGCTTTAGTACCGGGTATTATTATGCAAAGCTGCGATATCATACAGACATCAGAGAGATCGGAACCAATGTGACCGGAGCGATGAATGTCAGCCGTCTTGCAGGGAAGAAGGGGTTTATCCTTACCTTTCTCGGGGACGCCCTAAAAGGAGTTCTGACGGTGTTCCTGTGTCGAGTCTTCCATACTCCGGACTGGGTAACCCTACTGTGCATTGTTACGGTTTTACTCGGACATGTTTTTCCGATTCAATTGAAATTCCGCGGCGGGAAGGGAATGTCGACGATCTTTGGAGCACTGTTGGTATATGATCCGATCCTTATACTTATGCTTTTCGGTACCTGTGTGATTTTTTATCCTTTTGTGAGGAGATATACGATTACAGCACTATTTGCACTACTGATCCTGCCACTGGAGCTTTTCTTTGCTGATTTTTCGCCGGTATTGATTTATTTCTCTTTGATTTACGCAGCAATTCTCATCTTTGCGTGTCGAAGCAATGTCATGGAATATATCAGGACGAAGGCGCTGGAAGGAAATGCTCCGAAAAAGAAAAAGAAGAAAAAAGAATGAACTGCTTCTGACAGATATAACAGGAGGACTTATGTCAATCGGATATGCATGCCTGACCATCGGAGAGGAAAATACAGGCCTTACGATCTGTCAGTTAAAGAACGCCTCTCCGCAAAAGCTTCGGGATTTGATCGCAAATAATCTTACGTCC
>JAEZLY010000158.1 GCA_023414985.1 Bacillota bacterium
TTGAAGGAATTTCCTTTTGATGCTGTCATGACCACTATAAATTATTATGATCATTTCAATTTCCCGGAGATCCAGTCAGAACTGCTGCCACTGGCACAATTACATAATACAGCCGTAATTTTGATGAAACCGGTGGGCGACGGTCTTTTGTGGAGATCTGCTGAGACAGCCTTCCGATATGCACTCAGTCAGCCGGTATCCATCGTCGTCGCTGGAATCAATAACCGCGAGATTCTGGAAGCTGATTTAAGTTATGTCAAACAGTTTACTCCTATGGATAAGAAAGAGATAGATGAATTATACCAGAATGCACCGGAGCTCGGTAACTATGTTTGCAGACAATGCGGACTCTGCCTGCCTTGTCCGGAGGGTGTGCCGATCACTGAGATATTCCGATACGAAGGTTATTATGACCGCCAGATGGCGGACGGCATCGTAACCAATGCCTCTGATTATGCACTTAAGGAACGGTTACGCTTTTGGTTTGGCAACAAAGATATGGCGATGAAGCGTTATTCTGACCTTAAGGTGAAAGCAGACCGCTGCACCGGATGCGGTGACTGTATGACGAAATGCCCTTATCAGATTGATATTATCAGAAAGCTAGCAATTGCTGATTATAAGCTGGCTGAGAAAGAGATCTACTAAGGCCTTATACTTTGAAATTCTCTTGACACACCCAATTATTCATGGTACTTTATTGATAGTAAATTATAGGAAGGAAGGTGACGTCATGCTTTGTAATAATCAAATTTTAAAAAACTATAAATCGTACCCGTGCAATCTGAATTGGCATGACGTTATTTAACGCCTTTTATTCAATCTGTTTTTATGCCCGGGTAATTCACCCGGGCTTTTTTGTGCCTATTTATGAAAGGGAAAATATGAAAAGGAAAAAATCAAATTTAATAAAGTTTACAAAAGAATCAAAAGAAGACCGTAAGAAACGAGTTTCCTGTGGAGTGAAATACCGTGCGGCTGTTTTTGAAAATAAGAAAAAGCGGCAAAAGTATAAATATAATTATAGTGAGGAAATGATGTGAATAAAGTACAACCCAAAAGTGATAAAGATTTTTTGACGTCTTCAGACAACAATAGTCCGGTTCAATATTATCTTTAAGAGGTCTGCTCAAGCATCGTTCTTATATTCTGATACTATGTCCTTACTCCCAATCCTTGCATACATCTACCCAAGCAGTACAGCCGGCATATTCCTGCAACTCGTCACAGGTCAGTTTAATCGCGGAATTACTGCTGCCGCAGGCAGGATAGACTGTCTCAAATCTCCGCAGGGATACATCCGCATAGACAGGCAGTTCCTGTGCCAAACCGAAAGGGCAGACTCCTCCTACCGCATGTCCCGTGTACTCCAATACCTCCTCAGGTGTCAACATCTTCGCCTTTCTGTTGAATTCCGCCTTGAATTTGCCATTATCAATTCTGGCATCTCCTGCTGCAATTAATAACAGCGCACCCTCATCTGTCTTGAAGGATAGGGTCTTCGCAATTCTTGCGGGTTCCACACCCAACGCATTAGCTGCCAGCTCCACTGTTGCACTCGAGGTCTCAAACTCCAGAATATCCTTATCTCTTTCCCACTTACTTAAGTGCTCTCTCACCTTATCAATAGCCATGATAAACCTTCTTTCTGTAGTAAATGTAATCTATAAATATAAGCTTTCCTGGATAAAATTATTGGTAAGATACATTGAAGAAGATGGGAATATCCTCCTTCCTTAAATGTAGCTATATCAAAACTTGTACCCAGTTTATGCTTTTATTCCTGAAATATCCACTGTTCTTTATATTTCCCCGTTTCATCTACAAGACTATAATCGTTTTTTTCATCCTTTGTTATCTTCGTATATTCTCCATATCTTTTAGTATAATCTCTACCGAAAAGGTTTCTTGTATTATCAATATTGCATTTTATGATATACCCATCAAAATCAATATCAAAAATTTCTGGATACCCTTCTTTAGAAAATGCTGTGATACGTATTTTATCTATTTGTTTATTTTCAACATTCTTTATAAATGAATGGAATTTATCAACATTTGCTAAACCACTTGCCCCCATAATTACATCACCATTCGTTACGGCTGTTTCATAATCATACGATTTGGGATGAATGATAAACCAATACACACCACTAATAGCGAGAAATAAAATAACAATAGAAAAACAAAATATAATTATTTTTTTCATAAAATTCCACCTCATTTAGTTTGCTCAGGGATTCAGCAGCAATTTTATATTTGGTTTTATTATATATGATTGATATGTTAATACCGTTTATTAGCCTTCCCCGATCAGTTCATTATGACATTTATTTATATTGGATGCCGCCTCGCCGCTTAATTACCTCAAGATACTTGGCTGATACAAGATCAGAATTACCTTCCCTGACCATGGCAAGACATTTTCTGTAGAGGCTCGGATTTAATCCCATAGCAAGTAATTCCTCCTCCGATAAATCATCAGGCCTTTTGAAATGCAGAAGTTCCCCCGATGATACATCATCAAGCTGTTCAACGTTCGTAAGCCCTTGTTCTTCCTGCTTCCTACTCCTTCTGTAAGCCTCCATCCTCTCCAGCTCAGCCTCTTCCAGCTGTCTCTTCTCCTCCTTGAGGGCTTTTAGCCTATCGTGAGCCTTCTGATAGCTCAACTTCTCCTGTTCCAATTCCCGAAGCAGTCGTTCACATTCCTCCGTAAAGCTGCCAACCGGACTCGTCGTCCAATCCACTGTAACCTCTCCGATCGGATAGGTTTTCTCAAGGATTTTGAACCTTCGTTCTTTTCCGAACCGGTAGCTGATACTCCTCTTGAGTGTCAATGTCTCCTTCTGGGCATCCAGGAAAGCCAGATATCCCATGGATTTTTGGACCAGAGTCTGATACCAGTCCGGCTGATCTGTCTTTGCAATTCGGCGTTTTCCGAGGATATAGAGCACCGGGATCTGTTTCGCCTGATAATAGTTATCCCGTTCCCTGAATTTCTCGAGGCTGGTATTTTGCAGACGATAATCCACCGCAATCCTATGTTCACCATCCGTACTGAACAGAGTACCGTACATCCCGTTCTCCAGGCGGTAATGTGCCTGGATATTACTGTCCGGGAAGCTTCGCTTCAATAGCTGATACAGTAGGCGTTTGCCCTTCTTCAGTTCCTCCGACTCCGAACCGCTGTCATACTCGCAGGCTTCTATATCATAATGAGCAAAATAAGGTTCTTTCACCGGGCCAGCTGCCAGATAAACCGGTGCATGGCATTCCACACAGGTCAGCTGACGCAGGGCGGCAGCCTCTTTCCATTCAAGTACCTTATCCTCATAGTAATAGCCGGATGAATCCTTCAATTCATATGTGCATAATATCTTCCCTTGATAATAGCAATTCTCCATCCGACCACCCCACTGCTCTATCCAAAATCATCTTTATACCGTATCATAGTACAAAATCTTCCAAAGTTCAAGATGTGACAGTAAGTTACATCTTACCTTCGACCAACATTACTCATTTTAAATATTAATTCATTTACCCACCAAAGTGCACATCCAAAAGCAATCTTTATTCGTGATAGCGAGGCATAGAACTTTCTGATAATATAAAAAAGGATGCCTTCTCTCGATGACCGAGGGACTGCATCCTCACTATGTTATTTATAGGAAACCCTTACATCGCAGCAGTGATAGCTTCAGCCTGATGCTTATGTCTCTGTACCAATTCATTTTCCAACTTCTCCAAAGCAATCTCAAAAAACATCAGAATTGCATCCACAACCTTATAGCACAATTCTATGATGTAATGGATATCGGCCCTCACATTCTTAATAGCCTTCAGATATTCTTTATGGGTCTTTATAATGAAATGACTGATTTCTTCGATCGTATGGAATTTCTTAGTCTGTGCCCTCTCTCTTCTCGATACATCACTCTCAACATAATCCTTTAAGGAAATCTTCAATTCCTTCTCGTAGAAGCAATGCTCTGTAAAACTGCCGTCAAAGATGGCATTGTGGGGGAAGGTACAATAATCCGAAAGGTAATGGGTCACAACTCCAAGATGTCTTGCATAATAGCTGCTAATTCCACGGTTGATATCATAATCTACCGTAATCTTTCTGATCTCCTCGATCAGAATCTCAAAGGTCTCATCAATCGTATGTCTCTTAGTTAAAAACGATGGTGTCAGGTCCGGAAGTATACTTCCGATATAAAAAGCTTTTCTGTGCTCACTTAAGTCCTGTACGTTCATGTTGTTCATCAGGTACTTCGCAAGTGAAATATGCGATTTTTTTCTCACCAGATATCCTCCTTGGATACAAAAAACATCAGATATAGAGAATTAAGTTAAGAATGAAACTCAAAACCACTCTGTCCTCAATTCTAAACCTTTTTCGTAATTTTCACAATAGGAATCAACTGCAACTGAGTAGCATTTTTTAGCTGCCATAAATTTTAATATTACCCATGGTCTGTAATACTATGAAATAAAAATGAAAATAAATCCAGAAAACTTGACATTGAGGTTGTCTTACTGTAAGATGAGAAATTGAATAAGTAACTTTTAATGTTTCAATTTAGGAGATGATATTGTGGGCCTCGATGACGCCACGCAACCGATTATATTGATTATCCTGTTTATTCTGTCCGCTTTTTTTACCTGCTCGGAAGCAGCACTCAACGGTGTGAACAAGCTGCGTATCCGCACTCTGGAGGACGACGATGTAAGAGGTGCGAAAACTGTAAGTAAATTGATAGAAGAACCCCGTAAGATGTTAAGTGCCATCTTAATCTGCAAGAATGTGATGAAGCTATCCGCTTCCTCTCTGGCAACGACTATGGCGATCAGCTATTGGGGCAATACCTGGGTGGGCTTATCCATCGGTGTACTTATTCTTCTGTATCTGATCTTCGGATCAATATTGCCTAAGACGATTGCAACCATCTATCCTGAGAAGGTAGCCCTTGCGATGGGAGGTCCGATTTACTTAATAACCAAGCTGCTGACACCGCTATCCTTTATACTGAATAAGATATGCAACGGTATTATGCTGTTGTTCCATATCGACGCAGAAGCCAAAACTGCTGTGATTACCGAGTCGGAGCTGAGAAATCTTCTTGATTACAGCCACGAGGAAGGCGTCATAGAGAGCGAAGAACGAAGGATGATAACCAATGTAGTTGATTTTGGTGATTCCCTGGCCAAGGATGTCATGGTACCCCGTACCGATATGGCATTCGCCAATGTCGATTTTTCCTACGATGAATTGGTACAGGCATTTTCAGAAGAGAAATACACTCGTATGCCTGTCTATTCCGAGACCCGGGATAATGTCATCGGTATTGTTAATCTGAAGGATGTCTTCTTCTATAAGGGAGATCAGAAGGATTTCAATATCGTCGATATCATGCGGGAACCTTATTTTACGTATGAGTATAAGAAGACCTCCGAGCTGTTGATTGAGATGCGAAGGGACTCCATCTCACTTGCAATCGTACTGGATGAATACGGTGCGACCGTAGGTTTGATTACGATAGAGGATTTATTGGAAGAAATCGTCGGAGAGATCCGGGATGAATACGATGATGACGAAGAAGACAGCATCCTGATGCTGTCAGAAAATGAATATATGATAGACGGCTATACCAAGCTAGACGAGATCAATGAAGCTTTCGATCTCAAATTAGAATCCGACGACTACGACTCCATCGCGGGACATGTGATCTACCTACTTGATCATCTTCCGGAAGAAGGCGAGACCGTGACGGAAGGCAACATCGTCTTTACCGTTGCTTCGGTAGATAAGAACAGAGTGGACAAGGTCCATATGCTGATCAAGGACAAAACTGAAGAAGCAGAAGAAAAAAGCGAATAAAATCAGAAAGAACGTTTCAGAAATGAAACGTTCTTTTTTTATTGGGATCATATCCAGCTCTCGGGATTAGCCATACCCTCCTTGAACTTTTCTAAGAAAAGTCCCACATGATATCCATCGGCCACCGCATGATGAACGGTAATCGAAAGTGGCACCCATCTTCTGCCCTCTCTCTCAAAGAATTTACCTGCCTGTATAATCGGGAAGTAATACTCCGCATTGACATAAGGTATCGGGGAATAATGTGTAAACTCTATCCATGGCAGCATACCAATCATGTAATTATTGTGCGGTGCCATCTCTGGCTTAGCTAGGATCCCATGATTATCGGCATACTTGTTCTGATCTTCCATGTAATTATTGTAGAAAATCTCGAAGTCAGGGTTATACTCCGTCCACAGATTAGACATCGTCTTGTCGTCTTCATGGAAGCATGCATAGGAGGGATGCAGAACCTCATAATAACCCAACTGCCCATTTAAATTGGCGATACGCAATTCCTGCTGTTCCGTGATCAGCTTGGAAGCCAGGTAAATATATGCCGGAAAGAATTTTCTGCTCTGCTGCTTCATCCGATTGTAGGTGTTGGTGATGTCCACTTCCACACTGATCGAGTACCCGGTTGGTAACATCTTGGTAAAGTAATAAAAGTACTGTCTCCTATCCCAATGCTCAAAATCTATTTGGTGAAAGACTGTATTTAAGCTGGTTTCCTTCTCTTTATTATCTGACATATTATAACCTTCTTTCTATTCAACTACGGGTTTCCAATACCTTGAGCCGTCAGGTTCACGGCATAATAACCCATGATCAACCAATTCCCGTCTGAGTATGAAATAATCTCCAAACGTATGCCATTCTTCACAGATGGAGTTTACCTCTTTTTCCGTATAATCACGATTTCCCTCAAATTTTTCTGCCAGATAGCAAAGTGTAGCCACTCTGACCGATTGCTTTTGCGATAGCTGCGTGATCTTACCGGAAGTATCAAGGAATCTACTGATATCGATTCTATATTCCAAGTTCATCAACTCCTTTCTGTACCAAATCCTATTGTAGCGGTTCGTCACAGGTTCTTCAATAAACGCTCCGTAGAGAACATTTGTAACGATAAACGACTGCATAATCAGACATAAGCATAGACATCTGACTTAATTTGTAAATTATCCACGGTGCTCTGTTGATAATGTGGATAAATGGTAATATTTGGCTATCGCTTTTTTCATATTTAGACGTCGGCTGACTTATCTTTGTAGTTAAATAAGATCACAATAATAATCACTAATCTAAAGGAGCTAACAGCATGCCATTTCTTAATCCTGACCACAAACCTCTCATCAGGCACCCCATCGGCCATCCGGTAGCCGTAAGAGCCGCCTTCAACACTGTCGGACAATTCGTCCCGCGCTCCTTCTGTATTGAAGATGATACGGAAGAATTGTTCAAATACAAGATCAGCTCCATAAAAGCAATCAAGGAAGATAAATATATGCTTAAGATATTTTATTGCACCTATGATGCTTACGGTTATCGGAATGATGTCGTGCTCTGCTATGATATCGTAAAGCACCATTGGATTATTGCTTCCTAAAATATCATTATTTTTCTCCTTGACAAATCGCCATAGATTGTATACAATCTAATTGTAAATAATATTTATAGTGATGGAAAGGAAGGAACCTCATGGGTTTATATGAATATATCGTAAAGGATAATAAGGGGAATGTCGTTCCCATGAATACGTACCAGAGAAAGGTACTGTTAATTGTCAACACTGCTACCGGCTGTGGCTTTACACCCCAATATGCAGGCCTACAGGCACTATATGAGAAATATCATGACCGTGGGTTCGAGCTTCTTGACTTCCCCTGCAACCAGTTCGCTGGTCAGGCACCGGGAACCGAGGATGAGATTCAGAGCTTCTGCACCGCCCGATACGGTACAACCTTTCCGCGATTTGCGAAAATTAAGGTCAACGGCAAAGAAGCCGAACCTTTATATAGCTTCTTAAAGCAACAGCAGGGCGGCACCCTGGGGGATAGAATCAAATGGAACTTTACCAAGTTCTTAGTTGACCGCTCCGGTAACGTAATCAAGCGCTACGCTCCCACCGATACTCCGGAGAGCATCGAGAAGGACTTAGAAGCCCTGTTATAAAGTAAATAATTTCTGTGATTGGCTGCATACGGATAGAACAGCATCAGGATTAATAGAATAAGAGTAAGAACGAGAGAAAGGATAAGTATCCTGGCAAGGCCGGATACATGGTGAGAAAATGAACGTATATGATTTTAGAGTTATGAATAAGCATGGAGAGGAAGTCTCCTTATCAGAATATGAGGGAAAGGTTCTTCTGATCGTCAATACCGCTACCCAGTGCGGCTTCACTCCGCAATATGATGCCCTTCAGGACATCTATGAGAAATATGC
>JAEZLY010000279.1 GCA_023414985.1 Bacillota bacterium
GGATTGTACTGTGGAGGAAGGTCCGCTGGATGACAGAATACAGGGGTTGATCTTCTGCCTGCAGGCATTGTGCCGATTTGAAGATAAGAGATTAAGATAGAGAAAAGGGAGGTGTTTACACACCTCCCTTTTCCTTCATGCTTACACCCCGCAGGGGTGCCCTAGATAGGATGTTTATTCCAAATTAAGCTTCTTGTTGAAAATGTAATTGGTAACGATATAGAACACAGCGGATAGAATAATTTGAAGTACAATGGATACTGGGAAGATCGCATTCGTAATGGCGGTGATATTACTGAAATAATCCGTAAACAGTCTTCCGACAACGATCATGATGACGACGACTACTACCTGCATTACAACTGTATAAACAATGTAGGCTACAAAGGAACCGAGTACCTTATGCCCGTTGAACAGCTGGCCAACTGCGATACATGCATAGATGCACAGGATGCCGTTTACGGTTCCGATCAGAGTCATAACAATAGTTTCCAGCCAGAATAAGGTGGCTCCTCCAGCACCGAATTCATTACGCATTTCCCTCATAAGATCCTGTAAGCCATGGCGGAAGGAAGCAAGGTGCAACGGCGATGCAACGACGATACCGATGGATAGAACGATGGCTACAACACTAAGCAGCGTCCAGAGGGTGGCTATAATCAGCTTGGAATTGATCAGCTGATAAGGTTTAACCGGCAGAGTAAACATCAGGTAGCCTTCATCTGTAACCATATTCTTATAAAAGCGGAGAATGACGATCACGGTGGACACCACAGCGATTGCGATCAATGATAATACATATAGTCCGATCACGGTACTCGGTATAATACCGAATACTCCTTCAAAATCCAGGCTGACAACGATACGGGCAGCAACGGTAAATACGACAAGCACCGCGTAGATTGGTAACAGTAATCTGGTGATTGCTTTCATTTCATGTTTCATTAATTTTCCTAACATCTGAATACCTCCCTGAATAATGTATCGACAGATTTACCTTCCTTGGAGCGGATATCCTCCACAGAAGAGTGCAGCATAATGCGTCCATCTTTAATGAACACCACTTCATCAAGAATCTTCTCAATATCAGAAATCAGATGGGTGGAAATAAGTACAGTTGCATTCTCATTATAATTGGAGATGATAGTATTCAGGATATAATCCCTGGCAGCGGGGTCAACTCCGCCGATGGGCTCATCCAGGCAATAAAGATCCGCATTGCGGCTCATGACCAGGATTAGCTGTACCTTTTCCTTGGTTCCTTTGGATAAGGTTTTCATACGCTTGGTGGGATTCAATTTCAATCGTTCAAGCATTTCATAAGCTCTCTTTTCATCAAAGTCTGAATAAAAGTCTTTGAAGAATTCGATGGTTTCAGAGATCCGCATCCAGTCCGGAAGATAAGTTCTTTCGGGAAGATAGGATACGATTTTCTTTGTCTCGGGTCCGGGCTGCTTACCTCCGACCAGCAGATTTCCGCCGGTTGGAACCAGAAGACCGTTGATTAATTTGATCATAGTGGTCTTACCACTTCCGTTCGGTCCGAGAAGTCCGATGATTCGTCCACGCTCTAATCTTAAATTAACATCAGAAAGAGCGTCTACACCGGTGAACTTCTTCGATAACGAGTTACACTCTAAAATTGGATTCATTAATATACCTCCATATATACCGCTATACGGTATCCCTATTTAATATCGCTTAATTTAAAATAACTACTCCCATTCATCCTTTTGCTACTTTTCTGTTTTGACTATTTCCATGACCAAAGCTAAAGTCTCCTGCGGTGTAAATCCATGCTGCTTCATGCGCTCCAGAAATTCCATGATCTGGTCTCTTGCGGATTTCCCTTTTAGATTCTTAATCATCTCTTCATCGGAGGTGATAAAGCGACCGCTGGTCCGGTTGGCATATACCAGTCCGGAACGCTCTAACTCGGTTAAGGCCTTCTGCATCGTATTCGGGTTTACTGTGGCTTCCGCTGCTAAATCTCTGACAGAGGGTAGTTTATCACCGGGTTTATAATGGCCGGAGATAATATTAGCCTGTATCTGTTCAATCAACTGAATATAAACAGGTCTTTCAGAATCAATTTCCCATTGCATTCTTACAACTCCTTTCCTATCTCGCTACTGCGTTTGTTTGATTGCTCGGTGTGTTACTGTACTAAGCGGTTAATACAATAATACAGTGGTGCTGCAAATCTGTCAATACCATTTTTCAAAATTTTTCATATTTTTTTCCTTTTCCATTGAGACGTAATAGTTTATAATGAAAACGATGGTTTTATCTTACCGAAGCCAACTCTAATTTAACATTTAGGTGGTGAGACCTTGCAGGCAGGAGATTGTGTCAATGTAATAAAAGGAATTGGGGAAAAGACGGAGAAGCTCTTTGAAAAGCTGGGCATTGAAACGGTCCAGGATCTAATAGAGCATTATCCGAGGGGCTATGAGGAATTCGAAAAGCCGGTTATGATCAGTTCGATCTATGAAGGAGCTACAATGGCAATCGAAGCTTCTATCACGGCCACGCCAAAGGTGAAGAGGGTAAGGAATCTGCAAATCGTAAATGTCCAGGTGAAGGACGTAAGCGGTGCGATAATTCTTACCTGGTTTAACATGCCCTTTTTACAGAAGACCCTACGATCGGGTTATCATTATATCTTCCGTGGCAAGGTGATCCGCAAGAATGGAGTCCTGGTTATGGAGCAGCCGGGAATTTATCAGAGAGAGAACTATTATAAGCTGCTTCGGGTATTACAGCCGGTCTATCCACTGACGCAGGGGGTAACCAATGCCATGATATCGAAGGCCATTCGGCAGGTATTTTCAGAGCTGCCCTTCGCCAGAGATTATATCCCGAAGGCAATCGCAAAGGAGTATACTCTGATGGACCGTACAAAAGCAATCAAGGAGGTTCATTTCCCGAAGGATCGGGAGAGTATGCAGAAAGCAAGAAAGCGGTTGGTATTTGACGAGTTCTTCCTTTATGCTCTTGCGATGAGAAAGCTGAAAGAGAGCAAGACAGTTCTGCGGTCCGAATACCGGATGGAAGAACGGCCGGAATGCAGCCAATTGATAGCAAGCTTTCCCTATTCCCTGACGAAGGCGCAGCTGCGTGTCTGGGAGGAGGTAAAGAAGGATCTGCAGGGAGAGTTTGTGATGAACCGATTGATCCAGGGAGATGTAGGATCAGGAAAGACAGTACTTGCGATACTGGCACTGGTCTTGGCGGTGAAGAACGGCTATCAGGCCTGCTTTATGGTGCCGACTGAGGTTCTGGCAAAGCAGTATTTTAAATCCCTCGAATCGGTTGCTGTGCAATTCGGCTTTGAGATCTGCCTTTTGGTAGGTTCGATGACGGCGAAGGAGAAGAGAGAAGCCTATGAACGGATTAAGAGCCATAAAACGGACATAATAATAGGTACGCATGCTCTCATTCAGGAAAAGGTAGAATATGACAGTCTGGGTCTGGTAATTACGGACGAGCAGCACAGGTTCGGCGTGAAACAGAGAGAGGCTTTGATGAATAAAGGGGGGAACCCTCATGTGCTTGTCATGAGTGCGACACCCATTCCACGGACACTTGCTATCATCCTGTATGGTGACCTGGATATCTCAATTGTGGACGAGCTTCCGGCAGAACGACTGCCAATCAAGAATTGTGTCGTAGATACGAATTACAGGCCGAACGCATATCGCTTTATTGCGAAGCAGGTAGCGGAAGGCAGACAGGCCTATGTGATCTGTCCTATGGTGGAAGAGAGTGAGGAAGTAGAAGCGGAGAATGTCATTGAATACACCGAACGCCTCATAGAATTACTTCCCTCCGGTATTAGCGTAGAATTCCTTCATGGAAAGATGAAACCGAAGGATAAGAACGATGTGATGGAACGCTTTGCGGATGGAAGGATACAGGTGTTGGTATCAACCACAGTTGTTGAGGTTGGTGTCAATGTACCGAATGCCACGGTGATGATGGTGGAGAATGCAGAACGTTTCGGTCTCGCTCAGCTGCATCAGCTCAGAGGACGGGTCGGACGAGGAGAGCATCAATCTTATTGTATCTTCGTCTGTGGCAGCAGTAGTAAGGATGCATGGGAGCGGCTGGAGATACTGAATAAATCCAACGATGGCTTCTATATTGCGGGTGAGGACTTAAAGCTTCGCGGGCCCGGGGATGTCTTCGGTATTAGACAGAGTGGCGAAATGGATTTCAAGCTGGGTGACATCTACAACGATGCAACTGTTCTTAAGTCGGCAGCCGATGCGGTAAAACAGCTGAAGGCCGATGAAGTAGATCTGATCTTTCAAACCAATCCCTCTCTGGAGGAAAGAATTTTATACCGTGGTTCCAATACCCTGTAGCTTCGGCATAGAACGGCAACTTTAAATAATCTTAAGAATTAATGAAGATCAAATACTTTCCATCCGATGGAAATTGAGCTATACTATAAATGCTTTTTATCAAAGATGAATGAGGTAAGCCATGGGTGCAGTAGTTAGTGTGAATCAGAATAGAGCGGAAGACGCAAAACTATCCATCGTCATTCCCGTATACCAGGAAGGAAGCCATATCAAAAGTTCGATCGGCGTAATCGAACAGGTACTGATCAGTAACCGGTTTTCCTACGAATTCATACTGGTGGATGACGGCTCCAGGGATAATACCTGGCAGCAGTTAAGGGAAATGGCACAAGGCAGTGAGCATATTATTGCACTGCGTCTATCCCGTAATTTCGGAAAAGAAGCAGCACTATGCGCCGGGTTGGATCACGCTACCGGTGATATGATCGTAGTAATGGACAGTGACTTACAGCATCCGCCGACCCTGATCCCAGAGATGGTGAAAGCCTGGAGGGAAGGGTACGATGTGGTAGAGGGGATAAAAAGCTCTAGGGGAAAAGAAAATCCCATCTATCGAATTTGCGCCAGATTCTTTTATTACATTATCTATAAAACTGCGGATATCAATCTTGGACAGGCTTCCGATTTTAAGCTGATGGACAGGAAGGTCGTGGAGGCCTGGAAAGAAATGCCCGAACGGGCAACCTTCTTTCGGGGAATGTCAGCCTGGCTTGGTTTTGAGCGAAAGCAGATTAGTTTTGATGTGGCCGAGCGTGTGAACGGGAAATCAAAATGGTCTCTGCTGCGTCTGATCAGACTTGCGGTAAATGCAATTACCTCCTACACCTCGATACCGCTGCATTTTATTACGATGCTCGGAATCTGCCTGTTTATCTTAGCAGTCGTCCTGGGAATCCAGACACTTTATATGTATTTTTCCGGGAAGGCTTTAAGCGGCTTCACAACTGTCATCCTACTACAGCTGATTATCGGCAGCTCCATCATGATCAGTCTTGGCATGATTGGAATCTATCTGACGAAAATCTATAAAGAAGTAAAATCCAGACCGAGATACTTAGTCTCGCAGTGTATCAAAGGCGGTGACAAGAAATGTTAGGTATCCTCTATCTTCTGCTTTGCTTTGGCCTCGGCTGGGCAATCTGCAGTGTTGCCTTTCCTAAGCTGTCCACCGTGATAGAGACAGACTGTCTGAAGAGAAAAATCAATGTCAGTCCTTATATTCTGTTCCTGCCGGCTTGGTATGCAACGGGTACGCTGGCAATTACCTGGGCAGTTTATCTATTGGGATATCTTTTCAGAGAGGCGAAGGAGCCACTGTTTTACGCGAATTTAATTGTTATGCCTGCGGCTTTCCTGCTGATCGCCCTAGCATTTCTGATCAATAGAAAAAGCAGAAGGAAGACGTCCTTACTTAACAGGGATAAGAAGACGGTAATGATAGAACTGATCTTTCTTGCAGCGGTATTGCTCCTGGCTTGTATCCTGATGTGGACTACCTTTTATGTATCAGGGAAGGAACTGTTCATCGGTATTTCCGTATTCAGTGATTTTTCACCCCATGTCGGGATGATCCGATCCTTTTCCCACGGGAATAATTTCCCGACCACTTATCCTCATTTTGCAGGAGAAGATATCCGGTATCATTTCATGTTTCAGTTTTTGGCCGGTAATCTGGAATTTCTCGGACTACGGATTGATTATGCCTTTAATTTACCGAGTATCCTTAGCTTTGTCAGTGCATTTATGCTTCTGTATCTGCTGGCAGTCAAAATCAGCGGCCGTATGGGAGCAGGACTGTTAGCCTGCCTATTCTTTGCTTTTCGTAGCTCCCAGACCTTATTTCACTGGCTGGCACAGCTTCCCGAGGGCACGGGAATTATTCAGGCATTACGTGATAATACCGATTTTGTCAGCAGTACACCGAACGAGGATTGGGGCTTATGGAATTTGAACGTATACTGCAATCAGAGGCATCTGGCTTTTGGTCTGACCGTAATGTTCCTGTTATTGATTTTATTCCTGCCGCATCTTTATGAGATGTTTGATGCAATCCGGCAGTATCATCTTAATAAAAAGGAATTAAAAAACAAAAGCTATCATCAGACCCTGATGGCAAGTGGAACAGGTACTATCAAGCTACTATTCCTGACGAAGGCTGGCTGGGAGGTCAAAGATTTTAGAACCGCGGTTGCAGCAGGAATCCTGCTCGGAAGCCTTGGCTTTTTCCATGGTGCAGCGGTAATCGGTGTACTGATCATATTGTTTGTCATGGCAATCGTATCTGCAAGAAGATTGGAATACCTGATTACGGCAGTATTGGCCATGGGAATCTCAACTTTACAGACTCACTTTTTCATCCAGGGGTCTGCGGTAGCACCCCAGCTGCTCTTCGGTTTTATCGCAGAGAATAAGACCCTGTTTGGTGCGGCTTCCTATCTGGATCGGTTGTTGGGCATTCTGCCGCTGGTACTCCTCGTGGCCTTCTGCTTCGAGAAGGGGGCAAGCAGGTACTTGATTGCTGCCTTCTCCGCACCGCTACTGTTTGCTTTTACCGTGTCACTGACGGTGGATGTAACCGTTAATCATAAATATATCATGATGAGCTGCATACTGCTTGGAATCTTTGCGGCAAATCTTGTCCTTAAGGTATTTGACAAAAAGGAGTTCTGGTTCAGCGTGTTGGGGGTGTTTTTGATTTTCCTTCTGACAGCTACCGGACTCTATGATTTTGCCACTGTAATAAAGAAAAATACGCAGTTAAATTCTATCGTTCTGGAACTGGAGGATCCGCTGACCAACTGGATCGATCAGAACAGTACCTCTCAGGATATCTTCCTGACAGATACCTATACCATCAATCAGGTAGTGCTTGGCGGTGCGATGCTCTATGAGGGCTGGCCTTATTATCCCTGGTCCGCCGGTTACGATACGGATTACCGT
>JAEZLY010000004.1 GCA_023414985.1 Bacillota bacterium
CTCCCATGGAGCACCATACATCTGTATATACGGCATCTGCTCCTTCGATATCCTCAAGGGAATCGGAAATAATAATCTGACTTCCCGACACAGCTGCATATTCCTTGCATGCAGAAACGAGCGCTTCCTCCGGCCACAAAGCCTTTGGTGCAAGAATAACAAAATCGATTCCCATCTTGGCGGATCCAATCATCAGGCTGTTCGCCATATTATTCCTACCGTCCCCCACATATACGAGCTTCAGCCCCTTAAGCTTACCAAACTGCTCCTTTAAAGTCAAGAAGTCTGCCAGAATTTGCGTCGGATGATCTATATCCGTCAGTCCGTTCCATACCGGAACTCCGCTGTACTTAGCCAGCTTTTCTACTGTTTCTTGCTTAAAGCCGCGGAATTCAATTCCGTCAAACATCCTACCCAGAACACGGGCAGTATCCTCTATACTTTCCTTATAGCCTAGCTGGATATCATCCTTGCCCAAATATTCCGGATGACCTCCCTCATCTACACAGCCTACGGTAAATGCGCAGCGCGTTCTGGTGGAGGGTTTTTCGAAGATTAAAGCAATATTCTTTCCTTTTAGGCTGTTTCCTGTAATGCCCTGCTTCTTCTTTGCCTTCAGCTCTGCTGCCAGTGTAAGCAGATAATCAATTTCTTCCGGTGTGAAATCCTTCAGTGTTAATAAACTGCGTCCTTTTAAATTCATGATATCCTCCATTCCGCCGTTTCCCCGGCCTGTTCCTTTTATTATTTCAGGATAATTTCCCTATGCCGAATAAAGCTGCTTCAATATTTATATTTATGCTTTTAAAATGTGTATTTATACATTATTCCAAAATTAATCATTTGTCAAGAAGATAATTACATATCCTGCGCTAATTTTGTATGCATATCTATTCAGCCGGCGGTCAATAAAGGAGAAAAGAGCTGCCATAAACTATTTCCTTCCGTTCATGGCAGCCCTGATTTATTCATGAGTAATGTAATCGGCAATCATATTCTGTTCCAGTATTTCCTTTGAGGTCTTTTTCAGAAGCAGCGCCCTGTCATATTGTTCTTTAAACAGGGAAGCATCCTCCTCTTCCTCGGTTCCAATTTTTATCGCACGACTGCCTTCGAAGATGCCCTCTCTGGATATCAGGAAGAAGGTGTCATTCGTAGCAAAGGAGCCCTCACCTAAGTATGCCGTAAAAGCTACAAATCCATCCTTTGCATTGGCTAGATCCTGCCCTACTGTAAAGGTCTCATCTAGCGTCAGTCCCATGATATTTGCCATGGTCGGCATAAAATCAACCTGCCCACCGGTCGTACTGATCGTTTCATGAATACCGCTTCCGGGAATATTGATGATCAGAGGTATATTCATCATCTCATCATAATCATAGGTTCTTCCGAGAAATGCATTCATTTGATCGGTGATTTCCTCCATACCGCAGTTCAAGCCGTGATGGTCACCGTATAAAGCGATTACTGTATTATTATATAATCCGGCCGCCTTCAGATCATAGATGAACTGACCGATGGCTTCATCCGTATAATGCACAGTCTGCAGATAATCACCGAACTTTGTATCCTGATCCTCTTCCTTCAACTTGAGCGTAAGGTATTTATCATCAATGATAAAAGGATGATGGTTGGAAAGGGTAATTACAAATGAAAAATAAGGACCTGTCTGGCTCTGCAATATGGGTATCAGCTGCTTGAACATGGATTTGTCCGAGATACCCATCCCTATCATCTCATCCTGGTTCAGATCCTCCATACTGTAAAAGTTCTGGAAGCCCTGATTTGGATAGGCCTTCTCCCTGTTCCAGAACTCTCCCTTATAACCATGGATGGCAAAGGCAGCATACCCCTTCTCCCGAAGCAGCCAGGGTAACCCCTCATAGGTATTGTCCTGATATAACCGGTAGCTTTCTCCGTCTATCAACGGATAGAGACTGTTCATGGAGGAGAACTCGGCATCTGCCGTATTTCCCTTCCCTACATTGGAGAAATAGTGATCAAAGTACAGCGAGTTTCCTTCCACCAGAGCATTCAAATTCGGAGTAAGCTCCTGCCCGTTGTATTCCGCACCGATGACAAACTGCTGAAGTGCTTCCATCTGAATGACGATTAGGTTCCTGCCTTTTCCTATGCCTTGATATTTCAATGCTTTCGCCGGCTCGGTCGGTGTCGCATCCAGCACCTCAAGGATTTCCTCCTTAGGCATATCACCTGCTTCCAGATTATCCGAAATCGTATCACAGATATCACTCACATGGCTTGTAAAGAACTCCATGCTGTTCACACTCTCGATTGCTGCAGAATGGAACGGATTGGCGATCAGGGTGATAATGACTGCCGTGAATACATATAATACATACTTGAATTTTCTCCAGGGATAAATCTTTGTCAGTATCTCTCTGGTCGCATATTTCTTGAAACACATGTAAGCAAAGGGTATGTCAAGAAACAGCAGAAAGCTCGCCGGTATCATCGTCGCCAGGAAGCTCTTCGGAACAGCGGTTACGCTTTTTGCCTGCCATAGCTGTCTGATCGATACTGTCGTATTGTAGTAATTATAATACATGGTGTCCGCAAACATCAGTAAACTGAGAAGAAAATATACAGTAAGGAAAATTCCTTTCTTCCCTTTAATCCCGCTTCTGCCAAACAGAACAAAGATCACCGCCCATACAATAAGACTTAGTATAATCATAAGCAGCTCCAACCGGTGTACCTCAATCAGAGAATAATATACCATCATCTTAAATGCAAATAGGAAAGTGATGAAATAAGGCGAAGCGATTACGCTCTTTAATTTTTTCATACCAATCCCCTACAAACAAACCGACCCGGGTAACGGCTCAGCTGTCATGAATTATTGTATGCTCTCAGGGCATACTCCAGCTTTTTGTCTCTAAACTAGCATTATAATATATCAACATGCGTACTTAATCAAGAATAAAAATCTTAATTTTTTCTTAATGGGACTAATTTAGCTGAATATCTTCTCCAGATTTGCTGACAACCAGTTTAACCCCGGATATTCCCTGGATTTTTACTCTGGAGCCCTCCTCTATGATATTCCCTTCAATGGATCTTGCAGACCATTCTTGTCCGTCAATGGTTACCTTACCTGTCTTACTCATATTATCTATCGTAGCGTTCACAAGGCCCACCTTACCGATTACTCCCTCGTAGTTCGTCTTGGCTTTCTTCGGGTTAAAATAACGCAAAACCAAGGGTCTCGTAAAATAAAGCAAGGCCAGGGAAGCAGCCAGAAAAAGAATGAGTTCCAATACCAGGCTGTCATAAAACAAAGAAACCACAAAGGCCAGCAGAGCCCCGGCGGCAAACCAGATCGTAGTCAGATTCAATGCAATGATTTCTATCAGTATTAAAACTGCGAGAATAAGGAGCCAATAGATTGAATTCGTCAACTCAATTCCTCCTTCCTTAGTTTTCTATGTTTATTTTAACTAATTGTGAATCAGTGTACAATAGAACCGTCTTTCTTCTAATCATATTTTAATCTGTCTTAAGCTTTCCAATAAAAATGTCATGACCTCCGGAAGTTTACAGCTTTATCCTGTGTCATGACATTCTATATTATGCAATTTTTAACATAAATTATTCATTTTATCTTTCCTAAAGCTGCTGATCCTTCCCTTCCTTCACGGCAAGAGAAATTCCGAGATTTCCATTCCTGCACCGGATCGCATCCAGGAATTCCTTCTCCAGTGCCGTATCCTTCAGGATGATATCATAGGTCAATTCAAAAAGCGTACCCATATTGCTGGTTCTTACCTTCTGCATTTCACTGAAGCTCGTATATTTTTCGAATAAATCATCAAATATCCCCTGATAGTTCATATCCTCCGGAATGGTAATCCGAAGACGCTTTTCCTTTTGTTTCGGAAGTCCGATGCCCGCTTTGCTGATCACAATGATAACGATGCTGATCAGAACAGCCACAACCACGCCAAGCGTCAGATAACCCAACCCGACAGCCAATCCGGTTGCCATCGTCAGGAACACAAAGGAAATATCCTTTGCATCTCCGGGTATGCTGCGAAATCTGACGATTGTGAATATTCCTGCCATAGAAAATGCTCTGGCAAGATTGCCGCCGATCAGAAGGATTACTACCGCGACAATCGTCGGCAGTATTATCATACTTAAGGCAAAGCTTCCCGATCGATCCCTCTTCGGTGTTATGATATAATACGCTCCGGTAATAATAGCTCCGATCAGCAGACCGGCTGCAATACATAACAGCAACGATCTGATACTGATAGCATTGATCGCCTGCGCCTGGACACTCTCCAAAATAGAATCAAACATTTCCGCTTCCTCCTATACGCACTTTCTTTCTTCCTCATCCTGTCGCTGGTTTAATTCACCGCGCTTGAATGCTCTGCAATATTCCTCACCGTACTTTGAAAAATTCTTCGGAAAAATCCGATATTCGGATAAAAGCCTCGAAAACCAGAAGGGTACTGCATGATTTGTCTTTGCCTCCATAATCCAGACTCCCTGGGGAAGCAAAAGCTCTCCGTAATTTCCCTTATCCAGTCCCAGCACCTCTCGTCTTGTCCTGATGTTGGTATCGAAGGTTATCCTGAAATCACGATCCTCCCTGCTAAACATTGCTATTCTGTCATAAGAGAGATACAGAGAAGGTGCAAGTCCGGGATACCGCTCCAGCATAAAGTCTATTTCATTCCATACCTGTTCAGAGGAAGGCTTCTTTCCCTCCGGGCGTTTTCCGGTCTCTATGTATCGGCTGGCCTCCTCCAACAGAAGAGAACAGCGCCGTTTATTGACATATCCGTTGAATTTCTTCTTGATTTCCAGATAGACCTTATCCTTCGAGCCTACCGTGCCGTAGCTTCGAAGCCGAAGCTTCTCCTTATAAAGCGGCTTTTCGATAGAGTTCCTTATGATTTGGTGATCCGGAGTATCGTAATAAATATTACAGATCGTGTAGAATTCGCCATTCCTGCTGAATGCATCCGCAACCATATATTCTTCCAGCCCGGCTTTTAACTTCTGAAAGACCTCATCCGTTAGGATGTATTTTTTTTCTGTTCTGTTAAAGACCTCAAATGCCATGGCTATCGCTCCTACTTTGCTCTTCGCTGTCTTGCTGCTTCATACATCAGAATTGCCGCAGCTACCGCGGCGTTTAAGGATTCCACCTTGCCCTCCATGGGAATCTTAATTAAGGCATCCGCCTGTGCGGAAGCCTGTTCCGATAATCCATTGGCTTCATTCCCGATCAAAAAGGCACATTTTTGTCGGAAGCTTCCTTCAGTATCATAGGGCATTCCCTGAAGATGAGCTGCGAATACGGTAATTTCCTTTTCTTTAACCAGCTGCAGTGTCCCATAAAAATCCTCCGCCTGGCAGAACGGAACCCGGTAAATTGAACCCATGGTAGCCCTGATTACCTTTGGATTATATAAGTCAACTGTAGCTGCGCTGCTGATAATTCCGGTTATACCCGCACCTTCCGCAGTCCGTATCATCGTACCCAGATTACCGGGATCTCGGATATCCTCCAAGAGCAGAAGGCAGGCATTCCCCTCCTTGAGCAAATCTTCCGGACGGTACTGTGCTGTTCTTACTGTCCCCAGGATCCCCTGAGGTGTCTTTGTATCGGAGGTTTCCTTAAAAACCGGATCCGTCAGGATTTCATAGTCCAGTTCATTAAAATATTCCGGGGTATCGGCGAGTTTGCTTTCGTAAAAGCTCTCGGCAACGTAAGCCTTTACCAAAAGGCCCAACTCCCTTGCTTCCTCGAACATCTTAATTCCCTCTATCACAAAGAGTCCCTGCTCTTCCCTCTCCTTTGCCTTCTTCTGGAGCAGGGTGAGATTTTTGACCTGAGGATTACTCATGCTGCTGATCACCGGTTTTTGTTTCATATGCTTCCTATCCCTCACTGTTATAATAAAACCTTCCTGTACTCTGAGAGTGCCGGAAGGTTACCATTCCATGATTTGCCTTTCCATCTTTAATATTGTATAACTGCTGAACTATCCTGTCAAACAGTAATTCAGCAGTTCCCTGATCTTGAAAGGGTATTACTCCTACCCAAAAGACGGTTCATTGGTATCCATCCTAATGCAAGGATACATGTCTTACATAGTAAGAGTCATACGTTGTACCGTCGTGACCTACTAAGAGTGTATCGGCTGCCTGAAATCCCAGCTGTGTTAACGCCGGAATCCTTTCCCTTGCCGAGGCGATTGCTTTCGTCGCGATCTTATCACAGTCAAAGAGCTCGTAGATATCCATTAGAATTATGCTCAATAGCTCTACTATCATTTCCTTCTTCTCATAATCGCTCTTCAGATCCAATCTGAGCAGTCCTGTATTCGTGAAATAATCATTCGAATCTCTATGAAACAGCTCAATCGTTCCAATTACTCTATTCACGGCTTTGTCTATGATACTC
>JAEZLY010000039.1 GCA_023414985.1 Bacillota bacterium
GAATAGATGTAAAGTAAGATATATAAAGAAAAGGTTAAATGCGATAACTTCCGAGAATTCGATTTTTCCATTATGTTTATGACAGGTACATTGTATTTAGATAAGCAAAGAGATAATTATATAAAAGAAAATAGGTGAATGCTATGGTTGAGACAATATATTTTGCAGGTGGCTGTTTATGGGGAGTACAAGCATTTATTAAAACATTAAAAGGTGTAATTAATACGCAAGCAGGACGAGCAAATGGTTATTCCAATACTCTCAAAGGCGAGTATGATGGTTATGCCGAATGCGTGAAAACAGAATTTGATCCTGAAATTGTAACTGTTTCACAATTAATGGATTATTTTTTTGAGATTATAGATCCTTACAGTGTGAATAAACAAGGCAATGATGTAGGGGAAAAATACCGTACAGGCGTATATAGTAAAGTACCTCGACATTTGGAAGATGCCAAGAATTATATAACAGAAAGAGCAGATAGGGACAAAATTGTAGTGGAAGTCCTTCCGCTTATGAATTACATTAAAAGTGCAGATGAACATCAAGATAGATTAGATAGGTGCCCTAATGACTATTGTCATATTCCTAAAGAGTTATTACACAAATATTTATAACCCGCTATTATGAACAAAATGTGAAGTCAACACATTCCAATTTATCAATCTACCGAACTTCCCATTATGTTTATACGCTGATATCAGTAATTCTATATTTAAGAATGTACGGTAATATAACATACTATATCAGACAAGAAACCACTTCCCATTATATTTATTAGACATATGGATTCAGTTGAGAAACATAGACGCTATTGCTTACAATTGCGAATTTAATAGGAGGGATAATTACATCCCTCCTTTAAGCATATTCATATACCAATATTATTATCTAATAGAGTTTATTTTTTACACAGGAAGATGCCGGCGTCCTTGGTGATGTACAGTCCCTTCCTTCCGATCTTCCTGGACAGGAAATGTTCGAATTGCTCCTGTCTGCCGGTTAAGTATTCCATCTGGTTGCCATGGCAGGAATAGATATACTCCGCCAACGGCCGGAGTTCATTTACCAGCAGATGATCCTCATACCGGTGTAATTCAACCTGCCCGAAGGATCGGGAAAGCTCTTCCGAACCGTTATCCAAGCCGAAGATATCATAGAGCTTCACATCGGACAGTGCGATACGTTCATCAAACTCCTTGGCAATCAGCTCAATTTCCTTCATGTGCTGCCTGCCATAGGCGCTGCAGCAGAAGGTACCCTCGTTTTTTAGAACACGACTAATCTCTTGTAAGGCTTTCTCCCGATCCTTGGCATAAAAGAGCACATGATTGGCAATGACAAGATCAAACCGCTTCTCAGCATAAGGGATTTCCTGAAGATCAAATTGCTCAAAGGAAAAGTGACCATCTGCCTTTTTCAACAGTTCTCTGGCATTTCTGAGCATACCGGAGGAGAGATCGGATAAGGTTATCCTTGCTCCCTTCGGCAGCAGGGGAAGATTCTCCTTCCAGAGCTGACCGTTACCGCAGCCTACCTCAAGAACACAACTGTTGTCTGATAGAGGGAGCTTGCTGTAGATCCAGCGGAACCACCCTTCTGAATTATGCGAAAACCTATTGTGAAGGTCGATTCTTGTCTCCACATTTTTTGAATTCTTATATTGTGCTGACAGGGTCTCCTGCATGTTCAACAGATAGATCAGGCTGACCATCCGATTCCAATCCGGCTCTTCCTCAAGGGAGAGTTGGGAGGACGCCTCTTGGAGAGTCTGCTCAATCTGCTTTAATTCGGAGATTTTTTCACGGATCAGCTTTAATTGCAGCTCGAAGGATTCCTTTACGGAACAGGAAGCCTGATTTCCGGCTGATATAGTGGAGATATCTTCAAGGGAGAAGTCCAGACTTTTCAGAACCAGGATACGCTGAAGCATTGCAAAATCACTGTCGGTATAGTAGCGATAATTGGAATCGCTGATCACTGAGGGTTTTAACAGACCGATGCTGTCATAATAGCGTATCGTTCTGACTGAGATGTTTGCCCGCTTTGCGAATTCCCCCGTGGTATATAGGGCCTTTTCTTTCATGGTTTGCCTCCCGATGGTTATCTAACTCCTATTATTCCTTTTCTTCCGAAGAAAGTCAAATCCTATGTATGATTAAAGGTGTAAGAAGTCGGGATGCTCAACGTACCAGCGGATGGTCCTCCGGATTCCCTCCCCGAAGGTAACCTCCGGCTGCCAGCCGAGTTCCTTCATCAGCTTGGCAGGATGAATGGCATAACGCCTGTCATGGCCTTTCCTGTCCTCGATGAAGAGGATCGGAGCAGGCTGTATCTGATGCTCCTCTTTCAGAATATTACCCAGGAGAGTTACCATCTCAAGATTGGTATGCTCGTTATAACCACCGATATTATAGACCTCGCCGGGACACCCCTGCTGCAGTACCAGATCGATGGCACGGCAGTGATCCGCTACATATAACCAATCGCGGATGTTCTTCCCATCCCCATAGACCGGGATTTCCCTGTCTTCCAGGCAGCATTTGATACAGTTCGGAATGAACTTCTCCTCATATTGGTATGGACCGTAATTATTCGAGCAGCGCGTAACCAGTACCGGAAGTCCGTGGGTTGTATAAAAGGTACGAGCCAGCATATCTCCGCCTGCCTTGCTGGCTGCATAGGGATTCCTTGGATTAAGCGGTGTATCCTCTGTAAAATAACCTGAATCCGGGAGATGCCCGTAGACCTCATCCGTGGAGACATAAAGAAAACGTTTGTGATTTCTTTCTTCCTTCGTCCAGTATTGCTCTGCCGCCGTTAGTAGATTTAAGGTGCCAACAACATTGGTCTCCACAAATTCCTTTGCTGATTCGATGCTGCGGTCTACATGTGTCTGGGCAGCAAAATGCACCACGTAATCGATGTCATGTTCGGCAAAGAGCTTAGTGACCAAACCGGTATCACAGATGTTCCCCTGTAGGAAGAGATATCTGTCATCCTTGTCATAACAGCTGACATTGTCTATATTCGAGCTGTAGGTAAGGGCATCCAGATTAAGGACCTTAATCTGTTTATGAGAATCGGATAACAGAAAATGAATGAAATTGGAGCCGATAAAACCTGCGCCTCCGGTGACTAAATAGGTTGTCATGATTTGATTCCTCCTTGTGATAAGCTTTATTGATGGTATTGTATTAGGTGACGTAAGGGAAGAGTCAAGAGGATTTATCGTAAAATTTTTATTGGTTAATTCACAAGCATGAGGCGGATAAAGATTGAGCGTATGATTGTAATATGGTATGATTTACCTGTTGGGATTAGATGTTAAACGGAGCGGAGGACTGATTACATGAAGGAGAATCTAAGTTTAAAGGTAATACCCTTATCTGAAATAGAGTACCTTAAGGTTCACGGAAGGACAACAGGGGAACTTTCGCCTCTGACCCTGTTCTGGACCGGCAGCATGCTGGAGCTGAATATAAGCGGTTCGGAGCTTTGGGTAGAGGTGGAGGCGGATTATGAAGTCTACGAGCCCTGGATCAGTGTCCTGATTAACGGCGCCCAGGTCAGCAGGGTCATGCTTACTGCAGGAAGATATTGGCTTTGTGTGTTCAGGGGCATGAATTCGGATAAGATCAAGAATGTAAGGATTATGAAGGATGTCCAGGCCATGAGCGGAGATCCCGGCTGCCTGCTGCAGCTCCATGCAGTCAAGACTGATGGCGGTTTCAAGCCGATTGAGGAGAAGCCGTATAAGATCGAATTTATCGGAGACAGTCTTACCTCCGGAGAAGGCTTAATCGGAGCCAAAGGGGAAGAGGATTGGATTCCCATGTGGTTTGGAACCGTGCAGAACTATGCCGTGCAGACAGCGTGGGCATTGAATGCGGAATACAGGATATTGTCCCAAAGCGGGTGGGGTGTATTCACCGGCTGGGATAATAACCCCCATAGTAATATGCCGGAATATTATGAGAAGGTCTGCGGGTTAGTGAACGGAGAGAGAAATATATCGTTGGGAGCCCATAGGGAATATGATTTTTCCTCCTGGCAGCCGGATCTTGTAGTAGTGAATCTGGGGACTAATGATACCGCGGCTTTTTACCAGCCGGAGTGGAAGGATGAGACGACCGGCGAGAAGCATAAGCAAAGGTTAAAGGAAGACGGTAGCTTTCTGGAAGAGGATTTGAAAGCCTTTGAGGAAGCGCTTACCGGATTTCTGTTCAAGCTGCGCCACTGTAATCCCAAGGCTCATATCGTCTGGGCTTACGGTATGGCAGGCTTGCCAATGATGCCAGCAATCTACCGTGCCTTCGAGAAGTATAGAGGGAGCAGCAGTGATACGAATATGAGTATCTTTCAGCTTCCGGTTACTTCTGCAGAAGAGGAAGGCTCCCGTTATCATCCCGGTGCACCTGCCCATACTAAGGCAGCAGCGGCATTGTCGGAATACGTAATGAATATCTTAAAAAAAGAATCGTAGAAATACAACTTCCTTCAGAAGGCCTTGATGCATTCAAGTACCGTGTATAGTGCATTCAGGTCTTCTTTTTTTACCCCGGAGATACATAACCGCAGGGCGGGTTCTTCTTCCCCAAGGGAATAATGAGAAGAATCTCCAATCAGAATACCGGCTTCGGACAGCTGACTGATCAGTAGAGGGAGTCGGACCTTCTCCGGCAAATGCAGCCAGAGAAAGATCCCCTGCTTCGGGACATGATAAGAGTATCCCGGAATTTCAACGCTTGACAGGATTGTTCTTGCTTTATGAAGCTTTTCCTGATAACAGCTTCGGGTCTTTTTAAGATGCTGATCATACATACCGGAACGGATAAAATAGGCAAGGGCGCTTTGTGGTATGCTGGAGGTACAGAGGTCCAACATATATTTGATCCTGAGGATTGGCTCCAGGAAGGCTGCTGGGACAACCACAGCTCCCAGACGGATTCCCGGCATAAAGGTTTTTGAGAAACTGCAGACATAAAAAGTGATATCATGAGTGTCATAATAATGGAGAGGAAGATTCCGCCTGTCGTTGCATAAATCACCCAGGTAGTCATCTTCCAGGATCAGGACATTATATTGATTGCAGAGATTCACCAGATCCTTCTTATCCCGCTCGGATAAAGAATATCCCGTGGGGTTCTGATATCTTGGCATGAGATAAAAAGCTCTGATCCTGTTCTCCTGAAAAAGCTGCTCCAGCTGCTTAAGAGATATCCCTTCAGCAGTTCTCTTGATTGAAATACAATCAATCTTCAACTCTTTCGTCATCTCGAGCACACAGCTGTAGGTAGGGTCTTCGACCAGTAGCTGGCCATCAACGCTGCTATGGAACAAGGCTTTCAAAATCATGAAAATACCCTGTTGGGCTCCATGTGTTATCAGAATCCGGGATGCTGAGGCATAGATTCCATTCTGTGCAAACCTTTCCTCCAGGGTAGTCCGGAGGGAATCTAAACCCTGAGGATTATCATAGACAAAGAGCTTTTTCTTGTGTTCCTCAATGGAACGGTTCATGGCATGAGTGAAGGCTTGATATGGCAGCAGAGCAGGGTCCGGTCTGACGTTTAAAAAATCTATCGGTCCGGACTCGGACGGTATTTCTTCCTCCAGGCCTATCAAATAGTAACCCCCTCTGGGCACACTATAAAGAATATGCTCCCGCTCCAGCTGCTGATAAGCTTTATTTACCGTGATTTTATTCAGACACAATGCTTCAGCCACCCTTCGGCAGCTCGGAAGCCTCTGCCCTTTTTTTATCTCTCTAGCTGCGATTTTACTCTGAATATACTCAAATACCTGCTCTGTCTTCTGCATACGCATCCTCCCTCTAACGATATGCCTCATCTGTGATAGTACAGAGATGATTTTAATGAATTGACCTACTATAAGTTCCATTATATAGTAATCAGCATAAAATACAATCCAGAGCTTACAGAAAGGATGATGAGTATGGTAAAGCTGGAACCGAAGGATTATACCAAAGTATTGCAACTACTTCCACAGGAGGGGATGAATACTCTGTTTGCAGAGATCATTCTGACGGGAAGGAGAAAGGGGCAGGTATTTGCAGATCACCGGGAAAACCCCACCTGGTTTTATATCAGACATCCGGGCCTTATGACTTTGCTGGTCGGAGATCCGGCTAATGTGGGGAATGAGGATGAGCTTAGGGACTTCCTCCTGAATACAGAGAGTATAAGAAAAGAGAATGAGTGGATGCAGGTATATCCCTCAAGTTGGAACACCTTACTTGAGAAGCTTCTTGGTAAGGAGCTCCTTGACAAAGGCCCCGATGAGCAATATCGGAAGCCTCTGCCTGCAGAGGAGAACAGAAGGGTAATCAGATATCGCAGAAGTGATTTTGCCTTTCGCAGGGATCGTTTTGAGGATAGCAGGCTGAGATACCAATCAGGCCATAGGACGGCAGTGACCGATCGTACAACCTATCAAAGCTTGGAGAAAGGTGTGATACCGCAAATCTATTGGGACAGCTATGAGGATTTTATGAACTTTGGAATGGGCTTCACCGCATATTCACCGGATGAAAATCCGGCATCGACTGCATTTGCAGCCTTTGTGATCGGTAATGAGCTGGAGATTGGAATCGAGACGCAGGAGGCTTACCGGGGACAGGGCTATGCACAAAGTGTCTGTTCCCGCCTGATTGAGTATTGTCTCGAGAAGGGTTACGAACCGGTCTGGGGCTGTCACAGCGGAAACATCGGCTCCGGTAATCTGGCAAGAAAGCTGGGGTTTGAAGAAGTTATTAGTAGACCCTACTATCGATTGCCGGTATGATTACTGTGCAAGGCTTATCCTTCTGTCCTCAGAAATTACAATCATTGGATGAACAATAATCTGAAAAGATATTAGACAACCTAATCTATCTATGGTAATATAGTAGCGATAAAAAATGGTGAAAGGTCGGTATCGCAGCGACCGGCAGCCTGACGGATAGAACTTATTATACTACCATAGTTATGATTACGGAAAGGATAATACTTCATATGAAGAATGTAGTTATCATAGGAGTTTCGGGAGGCTCAGCCTCCGGTAAGACAACAGTTGCCAATCGGATCAAGGAGGCATTTACAGACAGTGTTGAACTACTGAGTCATGATTTTTATTATCTTCCCCATGACGAGCTTCCTTTAGAGGAACGGAAAAACTTAAACTATGACCATCCGAATGCATTTGATACCAGGAGACTGATTGAGGATATTCAGCAGTTGAAGCAGTGTATACCGATTGAGAGGCCGGTTTATTCCTATACCATTCATAATCGCCTGCCGGAGACAGTAAAGGTAAACCCTGCAAAGGTCATCATCGTGGAAGGCTTCATGATTTTTGAGAATACAGAGCTTCGTGAGCTTCTGGACATCAAGGTGTTCGTGGATACGGATGCCGACGAACGATTGATCAGACGTATCATCCGTGATGTAAATGAACGAGGAAGAAGCCTGGAGTCAGTAATAACCCAGTATATCAGTACGGTAAAGCCGATGCATGAGCTTTTTGTGGAACCTTATAAAAAGTATGCAGACGTCATCATTCCAAGGGGCGGCAAGAACGATGTTGCCATGGAGATGCTGATTCACCGTATCAAAGCGATTCTGAACGAAGAGTAAAATCAAAGGTAAAATAATCTGGAAGGCAGAGAATGAATTTATCCGGCAAATTACCCGGGATAATCAATAATATATTACCCCTATCTAGGACATTGAAATATCACAATTCCTATATGGGGGTATTTCTGTATCCGGAAAGAAATTGCATTTGCAAGGATCGAATTGTATATTCCAAATGAGATATAGAATATGCTATACTAGGGAGGAATGGAAGAGAGGCAGAATAACCGCAGATTAATCTATTGAATGATAAGGAGGTGGGCTTTTTATGAAAAGCTTAGTGGATTGTACTCATAACGACATCAGAGCTATGGAGGGATTGCTGTTTGAACTACAAGAAAGGTTCGGAAGTTTTACCGGCCCGCCTGTTAAAGGAGATTCAGGAGTACGTTGAGGGAAGCCTGCTCTATATTCCCAAGAAAAGTACGAAGGCCGGCTGGGGCTGCGTAAGCGGCACACGTCAGGTGATTGACAGAAGAAATAAGAAGATCCTCGGCTTATACAGCGAAGGGAAGACGATTTCCTCATTGGCAGACTTATATCATCTTGAAGAGGAAACAATTAAAAAGATCGTTTACAAGAAAAAACAGGTATAATTATTCTCTGCCTATCCATTCGAAACCGGTTATGAGATAATACGATTGACCGGTCAATTTCGTAGGAAAGGGGATGGTTGTTTTTGAAAATCGAGATAGAGGTGTTTGATTTATAGTACCCGGAGAGCGTATTGTTTCTGATCTGATCAGAGGCAATACGCTCTTTTGATGATGGCGCTCAAATGATAACTTAATCTTGACGCAGAAAGGAGAATCTGGTAGCGTGGATATAAATAGTTGGTTTGGACCTTAAAAGAACCGATTATAAATGTTATGGGGGAGAAACTGAATGAAACGATCCTTAAAATTGTATGCAGTATTATTCGTTATCGATATCATCCTGATTGCTATCCTGCAAGCAGTGGGTTTTAGCCTTATGCAGACATTGGTCTACATCGTTGTCTTGGAAATCGTCGTGTATCTGGCCTTTGTAATCATTCGTGATCTAAGATTAAGATATCTTCTTGATGAGAAGTGTGACCCGTTGGAGTATCTATATAAAATTCAGAAGCTCACGAAGAAATTGGAACACAGGCCGAAATCTCTGGCGCTTCTCTCAATCAATGAAGCAGTGGCCCATATGCTGCTGGGGGAATATAAGATTGCGAAAGGAATTCTCTCAGAAGTAGATCAAAAATATCTTTCAGATAGAAATGGTACGCTCCTGGTCCAAACCATTGATTATATCCTGTGCTGCTATGAGCTTGGAGAGCTGGAGGAAGCAAATTATCTATATGATACGAAGCTTCCTTTACTCTCACCGGTAACGAAGAGGCTTAAGAAATCGATGCAGATATTGGTGGGTGAAAGATATTACTATCTGGGTCAGTATGAGGAAAGTACGAAACATTTAAAAGAATTACTCGATATCGAGTTGACGACAAGGCAGCAGCTTGGTATTCTATATCTGTTAGCAAGAATGGAGCTGAAGCAGGGACAATATGAGAGTGTGGCAAAGAAGCTGAAGAAGGTGGCGAAGTTCGGTAACCGTCTCCGGATAGCGGAGGAAGCGAAAGAGCTGCTCGGGCAAAAGGAGCTGGAGGAATACCGCTAGGAATTGAAGAAGAAACGTAAGATAAACCGTTAAAGAGAATGGCAGCAGAGAGCTGGAATAATAAAACGAAAGGTGTGGAAATGAACCATGTTGATTGAAATGTTAAAGGCGCTGATTATCGGCGTAATTGAAGGTATTACCGAATGGCTGCCCATCAGCAGTACGGGACATATGATTCTGGCGGAAGAATTTATTAAGATGAATGCATCCGCTGAATTCATGGAGATGTTTCGTGTTGTAATTCAGTTGGGAGCAATTCTGGCCGTGGTAATTATGTATTTCCATAAATTGAATCCGTTGGCACCAAGTAAGTCAAAGCAGGAGAAACTTGCGACTATGAGTATCTGGTATAAGGTCCTTGTTGGCTGTGTACCGGCAGGAGTAATCGGTGTACTGTTTAATGACTGGATTGACGCACATTTTTATAATTATATCACCGTTGCAATAACCTTGATTGTCTATGGCGTCCTGTTTATCGTTGTTGAAAATCACAATAAGGGTAAGGTCGCAAAGGTTCAGAGCTTTGACCAGCTTTCCTATCAGACAGCATTATTGATCGGTGTCTTTCAGCTGTTATCCCTGATCCCCGGAACCTCCCGCTCCGGTGCGACTATTCTGGGCGCGATATTGCTCGGAACCTCCCGCTACATAGCTGCGGAATACTCCTTCTTCCTTTCCATTCCGGTAATGTTTGGAGCCAGTGCCATCAAGCTTGTGAAGTTCGGCTTCCATTTTACCAATACAGAGCTGGCGGTTTTGGTTGTGGGTCTGGGTACTGCATTTATTGTATCCGTACTGGCAATCCGCTTCCTGATGGGTTATATCAAGAAGAATGATTTCAAAGCATTTGGCTGGTACCGTATCGTACTTGGTGTTATTGTCGTTGGTTATTTCCTGATTACAGGATAACGTCAGAGGCTTTTGTATCATTCATAAAAGTTAAGATAAGGATTACGGATAACCTCACATACAGGTTATCTGTAATCCTTACTTTAGTTATAACAAGTATTTATTGTAACTTACTTTCTTTATCTACCGGTGAAACGATTCGAAAGCTTTCGTTATCTTTTATTTTCCTGAGCGGTGCTTTTCATGTTTGCTCTCGTGGACACCGATCACCTGTCCGTTCACCATCCCAACATCTGCATTATCCTTGGGTTCCATCTTCCGTAGCTCCGGATTACTTTTCTCTCGGTCACGTCTTCGGTTTTTATTGTTATCCATATTCAGAAATCCTTTCTTTATTGTATCCTTATATCGGGCATTTACTTAGTATTTACAGAAGCACTAATATTATAACCTCCATACGTTTAGCTATAGTTACCATTTTACCTTCTTTCAAATTCTGATATACATTTTGAAAAAACTATTATATAATTGCAAATAAGTCTTCTCTGTCCGCAGGGAGCGGACAAGACAGATGGTAAGACAACAGTGTCCTTTACTGAGGAGAGTTTTATGAATGAAAATAAGGAACAAATCAATGGAATTACACATGGGGTCATCTGGAAGCAGCTTTTGATTTTTTTCTTCCCGCTGCTGTTAGGGACCTTCTTTCAACAATTATATAATACAGTAGATGCGATTATTGTCGGACGATTTGCGGGAAAGGAAGCGCTTTCTGCCGTCGGTGGTGCAACAGGAACACTGATTAATTTATTTGTAGGATTTTTTGTCGGCATATCAACCGGTGCGACCGTTACGATCTCTCAGTTTTACGGCGGTGGGAATAAAGAAGAAGTAAGCAAGGCGGTACATACGGCTGTTGCGATGGCAATCGTCGGAGGAGCTGCCATCATGGTGATTGGTCTTGTCGGAGCGCCTTTTGCACTACGCTTAATGGGAACTCCGGAGGATATCATGGAGCGATCCCTGATCTTTATTCGTATTATCTTCGGTGGAATGATTGCTAACCTGATCTATAACGTTGGTGCCGGTATCCTTCGTGCTATCGGTGATTCCAAGAGGCCTCTATATATCCTGATAGCCAGCGTCGGAATTAATATCATCCTGGACTTTATCTTTGTAATAGGATTTCATTGGAACGTCGCCGGTGTCGGATGTGCGACGGTGATATCTCAGATATTCTCGGCAGTTATGGTATGCGGCAGGCTGATGAGGAGCCGGGACTGTTATCAGCTGCGGTTAAATTATATCAGGTTTCATAAGGGCATGCTCCCGAGAATTATTCGGATCGGATTGCCGGCTGGCTTCCAGTCCCTGATGTATTCCTCCTCCAATGTGATTATTCAGGCCAATATGAACAGCTTTGGTACCAATACGATTGCTGCCTGGACTGCATATGGCAAGATTGACGGTATCTTCTGGATGACGATGAGTTCCTTCGGTATCGCCATCACCACGTTTGTCGGACAGAATTTTGGTGCCGGAAACTATGACAGGGTACGCAGAGGTGCTAAGGTTTGTCTGCGGATGGCCTTATCTGTCGCCGTCGGTCTGAGTATTATTCTGTTCTTTGGCGGAACCTATATCTATAGCCTGTTTACCTCTGATGCACAGGTAATTGAAAAAGGGATGGAAATCCTTAGATTTATGGTGCCTACCTTCTGGACTTATGTATTTATCGAGATTTTCTCCGGAACTCTAAGAGGAATGGGAAATTCCTTCATCCCGATGATTATTACCAGCCTTGGAGTATGTGCACTACGTGTGGTCTGGCTGTTTACCGCAGTGCCGATCTGGCCAAGCGTACGGACGGTAATCCTCAGTTATCCGATGACCTGGTCGGTAACCTCCATTCTTTTCATCATATACTATCAGTATTATGTCAAAAAGAACGGAATAGGAGAAAAAAAGAACGTAATTGAAATCTGATATGTAGAGAATTTACCGAGAGGGTAAGGAACGGAGATTGCAATGAGAAATATCAAGCTGACAATCGAATATGACGGAAGCCGTTATGCAGGCTGGCAGAGACTTGGAAAGGGTGAGTCTGATAATACCATAGAGAATAAGCTTCTGGAGGTTCTTCATAAGATGACCGGCGAAGCTGCGGAGCTGAACTGCGGCTGCCGTACCGAAGCAGGGGTTCATGCCTATGGACAGGCCGTTAATTTCAAGACGAATTCTTCCATGAAGCTTTATGAAATTAAGAATTATTTCAATCGGTATCTGCCGATGGATATTGCCGTTATTCAGGCGGAGGAGATGCCGGAACGCTTCCATGCGGCGCTCAATGTAACCACCCAGACCTATCTCTATCGGATTGCGATCGGAGATGTACCGAGTGTATTTGACAGAAAGTATACCTATTACTGCTTTAAGAATCCGAATACGGATCTGATGAAGACTGCTGCAGAGCAATTACTTGGCAGCCATGATTTTAAGAAGTTTACCACGGCAAAAAAGAATAAATCCACGGTGCGTATCATTCATGCCATTGACATCTATCAGGATCCGAAGGAGATACAGATCACGATCAAGGCAAATGACTTTCTGCATAATATGGCCAGGCTGCTGATTGGTACTCTTCTGGAAATCGGACTGGGTCAACGAAAGCCGGAGGAGCTGCAGGCAATTCTTGATCCGGGCTCGGAGCAGTCACCGAGTGCTCCGGCAAATGCGCAGGGCTTGTTCCTGCAGGAAATTGAATATTAATACACAGCAGAACTATTCTTTTGAATTGAAATCTGCCGGAGACAGAGAACTGTCGGTCAGTAACACGGATCGAAATTCTCTGTCTCCGGCAGATTTTTATTTTCCTTATTGACAGGAATCCAAACCTATGATAGTATTCCTAAAAAGGAACACCATCTAACGGAGGCTGGAAAATATGGATGAAAATAATATTTATAAACTAAGTCTGTTCGGTCTGACCAGGCAGGAAGCAGTAATCTATATTACCTTATTATCGAATCATTCTATGACAGGGTACGAGATATCAAAATTGACCGGTATCTCTAAATCCAACACCTACAGCTCGTTAACCAGTCTTGTCAGCAAAGGAGCTGCCTATATCGCCATGGAAGAAGCCACGAAGTACCTTGCTGTCGGGATAGAAGAGTTTTGCAGAAATCGGATTAAGGTACTCGAAGAAGCCAAGAAAGAATTGTTGAGTATCTCCTTTGCCAATACCAATGCAGAAGGTTATCTTACCATTACCGGAAAGCAGAACATCTACCATAAGCTGCGGACGATGCTGGAGAATACGAAGCAGAGGGTTTATCTGTCTCTGAATGCAGAGCTTTTGATAATATTTGAAGAAGAGCTGAAGGAACTTCTGAAACGAAGCATTAAGGTGGTCATCATTACAAATCGGAAACTGGAGCTTCCGGGAGCAATCATCTACTATTCTGACCGGATTGATGATAAGATCAGAGTAATCGTGGACTCCACGGAGGTACTGAGCGGTCATCCGGAAAAGAATTGCCTCTATTCCAAAAATGAGAACTTATTTACGATATTCAAGGATATGCTGACAAATGAGATAGAATTGCTGAAGCTAAAGGGAGGGAACGAAGGATGAGCTGGGAATTTCAATTAAGCAGGGAACAGATTGAGGAATTGGTCGAACGATACGGCTCGCCGCTCTATCTCTATGATGAGGAGACGCTTCGTACACGATGCAGGGAGTTGAAGAACCTGATCAGCTATCCCCACTTCAAGCCGAACTATTCTGCCAAGGCAAATACAAATATAGAGCTTCTGAAAATAATCCGCAGCGAGGGCTTTTGTGTGGATGCAATGTCACCGGGAGAGATCCTTCTGGAGCTTAAGGCAGGCTTTGCACCGGAGGAGATCTTATTTATCTCTAACAATGTCTCGGTGGAGGAATTTGCCTTTGCTGTGGAACATAATATTACCGTAAGTGTGGATTCCTTATCTCAGCTGGAGACCTTCGGAAGGAGCTTTCCGGGGAAAAAGGTAGCCGTCCGGCTAAATCCGGGTGTTGGTGCCGGCCATAATAAGAAGGTGATCACCGGCGGAAAGAGTAAATTTGGTATTGAGTTGTCCGAGCTTCCGGAGATAAAAAGAATAGCCGCATGTTATGAACTTCATATCATAGGAATCAATATGCACATCGGTTCTCTCTTTTTGGAGGGTTCAGTGTATATTGAAGCCGGAAATACACTTCTGGAAGCAGCGAAGGAGTTTTCGGAGCTTCAGTTCATCGATCTTGGCGGCGGCTTCGGAGTACCCTATCATGAGGAAGAGAGATTAGATCTTGCTGCGATGTCTGTTAGCTTAAATGAGCTGATCGAGGAGTTCATCAGGGATTATCCGAATAAGGAACTGATATTTATGATTGAACCGGGAAGATATGTGGTTGCGGAATGCGGGCTTTTGATCGGAAGAGTGAACAGTACCAAAGTAAATTATGGTGAGAAATATGTAGGCACGGATATCGGTTTCAATGTATTGATGCGTCCTGTCCTATATGATTCCTACCATGGAATCATCGTTTATAATGACTCCATGGAGGAGGAAGAGGTTACGATTGTCGGAAATATCTGTGAGACCGGAGATATTATCACAAAGGGCCGGAGGCTGCCGCGAGTGGCCGAGGGTGATTATATCGGTGTGAGAACCACAGGAGCTTACGGTTATTCCATGAGTTCTAATTATAATGCAAGGCTCAGACCGGCAGAGGTTCTGCTCGAAAGGAGCGGGACGACCAGACTGATCCGAAAAAGAGATTCCCTGGAGGAACTGATCCGCCAGCTTTAATCTGGTCTCTAAGCTATAGCAGTGGAAATAGGGCCTTCCTGGTCCCCCGTATCCAATCCAACTCATTACGGAAGGAAGAGATCACATTTTCGTTAATCCGGTCCCATAAGAGGTAGTCCCTGCAGGTAGGATCTTTTGCAGGAGTAGCACGCTTCTTTTTCTCCTCATGCATGACAAGCTGGAGATAAATCTCGTTCTCATAATCCTCAAGCAGCTTCAACAGTTCCTGATCATCGAGCAGTCCGGACCAGGAGAGCCGGATCAGGAAGGGCTTTTTGAATTCAGGAGCTTCACAGGGGGAGACGATCCACTTTTTCAGGTGATCGATACCCGAAGCGGTTATGGTATATATTTTTTTTGAGGGAGCTCCCTCCTGGTGTATGGTTTCGTTTCGGACGAACCCTTCCTCTTGCAGCTGCAGTAGGGATTTATAGATCTGATTATTATTGCCGGACCAATACATCACTGAGGATTCCTCGAAAAGCTTCTTTAAATCATAACCGGTGGAAGGCTTCTCGCTTAAAAAGCCCAGAATTGCATATTGAATGGACATCTTTATACCTCCTTATCGTAAGCTGGGATAAAATAAACAGCCTGACTATGTTACGTCTAACCTATCCTTACTTAGGTTATTTGTATCATAATCAGGCTGTTCTGTCAACCGTATTTAGGAGAGAAATTAAAGGGCGCTTTCGCCGTGTTCTTTGGTTCGAATCCTGATACAATCGAGTACATCGCAGATGAAGATCTTTCCGTCACCCATCTCACCGGTTCCGACAGTATCGAGGATGGTGTTCACTACCTCCTCGACCCTATCATCCGGAACCACGATTTTAACTTCTATTTTTGGGAGGGTATTCAGTATGATTTCGTTTCCGCGGACATATTCGGTATGACCGTATTGCTTGCCGCAGCCGAGGACCTGATTAATGGTAAGCCCATTGACCTTAATCCGCAGCATTTCCGTCTTCAGATCTTCCAGCGCTTCCGGCCGGATGATTGCTTCTATCTTTTTCATATCGTTCCCTATCCTTTCTGATTAATCCAAACCGTTAAAAGCAGGGTAAGCCATCTCACCATGCTCGGAGATGTCGAGACCCTGTGCCTCATCCTTAGTTTCCACACGGATCGGCATGAATAATTTCATGACAGTGAGGATAAGGAAGGTAGCTGCTCCTGCGAGGGCGATTGTAAATACAACACTGATAATCTGGACGATGAACAGCCGGGTATCCCCAAAAATCAGACCATCCCACCGTGCTGCGGAATTGATGGATTTCTGGGTGAAGATACCGGTGGCAATACCACCCCAGATACCACCGATACCATGGCAGCCGAAGGCATCTAAGGCATCATCATATCTGAATAAGGATTTTACTTTTGTCATTGTAAAATAGCAGATGGGACTAACTAAGGCACCGATAATGACAGAAGCCCAGATGGGTACAAAGCCTGCACCCGGAGTGATGGCTACAAGGCCGACGACTGCACCGGTGGCAGCTCCGAGAACGGTGGACTTTTTATGGATCAGCTTCTCAAGAAGCATCCAGGACAGCAATGCAGCTGCGGCTGAAGTATTAGTGGTTAAGAAAGCATGGACGGCGAGACCATCCGCTGCAAGAGCACTTCCGCCGTTAAAGCCGAACCATCCGAACCAAAGGAGACCGGCACCCAGGACAACATAGGGGATATTGTGAGGCTTGTAGGAGACAATTCCATATTCACGCCTCTTTCCTAAGAGGATACTTGCTACAAGGCCGGATACACCGGAGCTGATATGTACCACATTACCGCCGGCGAAATCAACGCTTCCCAGGGATCGGAGGAAACCGCCGTCTCCCCATACCATATGGGCGAGAGGATAGTATACCAGAATAGACCAGGCAATAATAAAGATAACCAATGCAGAGAAACGCATTCTTCCAACCAGGGAACCGCAGATCAAGGCCGGAGTAATGATGGCAAACATCATCTGAAAGGCCGCAAATAAAGTCTCCGGCAGAGTGCTGGAATAAGCTGCATTCGGCTCTGTGCCAACGCCGTTGAAAAAGAGATTGCTTAAGCTGCCGATGACTCCGCCGTGGTCGGTGCCGAAGGATAGGGAATAACCGACTGCGATCCATAACAGGGAACCAATTCCACAGATAAAAAAGCAGGACATCATTGTATTAAGGACATTCTTTCGTCTTTCCATACCCGCATAGAATAATGCCAATGCAGGAGTCATGAGGAAAACCAGTGCGGAGCACATTAGGATAAAGGCAGTATTCGCAAGATTGATTTCCATATATAGTATCCTTTCGTCTTTGAAATTTAAAAGAGGTCACAGCACCTCCGCATAAGCAGATATGCTCTGACCTCTTTGTCAAATTGAGAATTATTCTAAAAAAATAAAAACGACTATATTATTGGCCGCGGTCCAATAAAATAATCGTCTTTGATAATATCCTGTATTATACATGATTATTTTTCATTGTCAAGAACTAAATAAAAATTATGTAGAGCGGGAATTACCCCGCTTATAATTATCGAATATTGGTTCCGGGCATGGAAATGTTCTTTAAAGCATCCTCCGCACTATTCTGACAAGTGGGCTCCAAAGAAATATCACCGAGAGCAACGATACCGATCAGACTGTTGTCCTCAACGATGGGAAGTCGTCTGATCTGACGGTCGCTCATTAATGTGGCTGCATCATTTATATCCATTTCGGGGCTGCCAAAGACAATTTCCTTTGTCATGACATCTCCGACCCGGCGGTGGGCGGTATCTTCTCCGGTTGCAACGCTTCTTACAGCGATATCGCGGTCAGTCACGATACCGATGATTTTGTCCTGGGTACAGACAGGGATGGAACCACAGTTATACTGCTTCATCAGCTGTGCAGCCCGTTCCAGGGTATCATCGGAACGAAGGCTTGCGATATCCTTAGACATTATTTCTCTCACCTTCAAAAAAATCACCTCCAGGAATAGCTTGCCCTCGGAGGTGATTTTCTATCATGTAATTTAATCATCATCGTCCATATCCTGGCAGGGTTCGGCATACGGATTGTTTTTGCAATCATATTTATCAAGCGGTTCGGGGCCTCGGACCACATGTCGTTCGATACGGACGATCCCGTTTTCGTCGACGGAAACCCTCCATTCCACCATCAGAATCTTACCGTGCAGGATCTCTATTCCCGTAATTCCTCTGGTCCGGATGCAGCAGCCGGTATTGAAATATGGCAGCTCCCCTTCTTTAGGATATTTCGGCCGATGAGTGTGACCGCAGATCAGCATCATCTTATTTTCTTTGATCCAGTGGTTATAGGCTCGCTCTACCTTGTGCCGCTTATATAAGTTCCTGGCAGGACTGGCGGGGTTTTCAAAGCCTACGACATGCATGAAACGCCAGAAATATCGTACCATGAACATGGAGACAAACCATAGCTGATCATTCATGACATCTCCTTGATGACCATGGACGGTAAGGATTTCCTGACCGGTTTTCTCATGCTTTAACAATAAGGCTTCGTAGGGGGTAAGGCCGTGAAAAAGCTCCACCCTCTCCTGGTGGTATTCGTCGTAAAAGGAATAATAATTCTCATCCACGAACTGCTTGGATTTTAAATAAATATTATGATTCCCGTACAGCATAATCAATTTTCCGGCATCAAAGAATTTCTTCAGTACTACAAAGATGTCAGTATGGGCAAGACGGATATGCTTGAAGGTAGGATATTCCCAAAGCTCATCGCCATCTCCGACCTCTACATATTCATAGCCTTGATTATAGTAATAATTCAGTGCATACAGGTAGATATTCTGGTTCCTTGAAAATTCGTCCGATACACTGTCATCTCCCCGATGGATATCGCTGAAAAATATTAATTTCGAGTTGTCATCAAAATATTGAATCTTAGCGTTTTTATATGCTTTTGTCAGACGTATATCAGTACGCATTTTATCGCCTCCGCAGTCTATTTCGAACCTGAAGGAACACCGGATCCGTTGTTATATTTTGCTGTTATTATAGCATATTTGTCTGAAAAGTGATAGTTTATGGTTAAAAACAGCAGTTTTTATCCTATCCATCTTCCGTTTCTCATAGTTATATTATCTTAAATGGCAGCAAGGTTATGCGGATCAGAAGCGGATACTTGAGAGAGCGCGAACAAAAGCTTAATTAAACCTAAATTCTGCGGATCAGTATTGCGTTTGATTTGCTGAGTGATATAATTTTTTTAAGTGCTGGAAGCATATGGATAAATTGGCGGAACTGTATAAAACAGGAAAGCGATGTTTATACTCAAACTAATCAAGATTAAGGAACAGAAAAGAATGCGCAGAAGAATATGGAAGTACGGCATAATCCTGCTGCTCCTCATGGCAGGGGCAGGCCTGTTAATGAAGAAGGATACCATAGATAAGAAGTTGAAGGATTGCCTGAGAGAACAGGAAAGCCTGATTGATTATGCGTCGGATGGGCAAAAAGTTTATGCGATTGTCAGCAGCACGAACAATCAGGAGTACGGAGATATCCTTATGGTTTTTGAGATAACCAAAGAGGGGAACTATCTGCGGGAATACAGTAATGATTTCCCTAACTTAAAGCCCTGGAAACTGGAAGTTGCAGATATCGATCAGGATGGAATAACGGACATTCTGACAGGAGTCAGAAAGACGACTCATTATGATCCTGTGGAGAAGAACAGATTTTTCGTATTTAACTACATTGAGGGTAAGCTGGTTAAAAAGTGGACCGGATCCCAGATAGCAGGAACCTGGAATGATTTCTATGTCGGGGATTTCCTGCCGGCGAAGGGGGAAGAAGTTCTGTTCCTCTCTCAGACGAAGGACGGCAGGGAGAAGCTTGGCATTTACTACTGGTTTCAGTTCGGCTTTCTGATGCTTGCTCAAAGCGAGGAGTATCAGGCAGTGGAAGGTGTCAGACTGACCAAAGAGGGTGTACTGCAGATGAATTGCAGCCGTGATAAGGAAAAATGGATTGACTTAACGGTGAAGAACGGAAAGATAATGCAGAAATAAATAGAAGGTTTGGAGATTTCCGGTGAGAAAGAAATGGAGGAAAGAATGAAAAGAAGAATCATTGCAATTCTACTATGCCTGTGTCTGGTGCTGACCGGCTGCCGGAATAATAAGGGTAGGGATCAGATCGAGGAGAAAAATACGAATACAACAGCTGAGGAAAAGACGGAATTAGTGAAAAAACCTACGGTAACCCCGTTTCCCACCGGACAGCCGGGGGATACCGAAGCTATGAATCCAAATATACTGTTGTTGGATACAGATTGGACTGAGGTAAAGACAATCAAGCCTTACAAGTCTGCCTATACAGCAGCAGAGACAGAGGCAAAGGTGTCTGCTTATACAATTGCCAGGGATTTATCCAATGTGGCGAATATCGGTCAATTCACCGGTCTGACCAAGGAACAGACTAATCTGCTGGTTAGGAACGGTTTTGCAGTACTTCCGACGAATAATACCAAGATGTATTATACCTATGACGGCAACGAATACAGCGGTGTACCTAATTTTATTACTTCTGACAGCGTACTGCATCTGTATCATCTCTTTTATGACAAATCGCTGATGAATGTGGAAACAGACTACCTCTATGAGGATCTGAACCTGATGACGAAGCAGATGTTAAATAAATCCTTACTGCTGTTGGCGCAGCTCAAAGACGAGAGGATGATCGAGCTTCAGAAGGACAATGTGGTGTATTTCCTAGTTGCCAGAATGCTGATGCTCAATTCGACAGAGGTTCCGGTGGAGGTTGACAAACAGCTTCTCACACTGGCGGAGCAGGAATATACCCTGGCTACAGAAGCGAAAGCTCTGACAGAATCACCTTTAGCAAAATATGATGTGGACTATACGATGTTTACCGTCAGAGGGCATTATACCCGGACGGAGGAGCTGGGCAGATTCTTTCGTACCATGATGTGGTTCGGGACCTTTCCCTATGCCTTCTTCGATTTTGAAGGGGTATACCAATACGACAATGTTCTGCGTTCGCTGCTGATCTCCTATATGACCTTTGCAAAGTCCGATACGACCTGTGACGCTGAGCTTTGGAGTAATATCTATCTGCCGACCTCGGAGTATGTGGGCTTATCGGATGATATCAATGTATTTACAATGAATGAGCTTCGCAAGGAGGTATTTCAGGAGGGAAAGAATCCGGATACCTTTAACGATGACGAATATTACGACAGACTTCTGGCCGCTGTCAAGAATCTGCCAGAGCCGCAGATTCAGGGAAAGGTAGTCGAGAATAACGTTGTGACCGGCAAACAGTTCCGTTTTATGGGTCAACGCTATGTCCTGGACAGTGACATTCTTCAGGACCTGGTGGTTCCGGTTCTGCGGGAGTTGCCGAGTGCACTGGATGTGATGGCTGTCCTCGGAAGCAGCACAGCAGAAAACCTTCAGAAGAACGTCTATCAGCCTCAGAAGCAATGGCCGGACTATACAAAATATTATCAGGGTTGGAAGGATACTGTGGCAGGGCTGACTCCGGAATACTGGGGAACGAATCTGTATACAGGCTGGCTTTGGACGCTTCAGGAGACTCTGACGGAATATCCGACAGGTTCCGGAATGCCGTTCTTTATGACGAATGATGCCTGGAGAAAAAAATCCTTGAATACCGCAATCGGTAGCTACACCGAATTAAAGCATGATACGGTGCTGTATGGGAAGCAGGCCATGGCAGAAGCAGGCGGGCCCGTTGAATTTGCGAAGTCACACTATGTGGAACCGAAGGTGGAACTGTACGGTAAGCTGTATTACCTCACGAATTATACCATTGGAGCACTGAAGGAACGTGGAATGCTGAGTGAGAAGATTTTGGAAGGCGCAGAGAAGTACAAGGAATTATTACAGCTTCTGATCTCCTGCTCCACAAAGGAATTGAAGAATGAACCGCTCAGTGAGCAGGAAAATGAAGAGCTGCTCCGTTATGGCGGAACGATGGAAAAGATATCACAATCCTTCTTAAATGGAATCATTGATGCAGAGGAGGACTATCCAAATATCGAAATTTCTGATATGCTGGTTACAGATATCGCAACAGGGGGTCAAAAGTATCTTTCCCTTGGAACCGGTTATTTTGATGATATTTATGTAATAGCACCGATTCTCGGTAAGTTATATCTGTGCCGCGGTTCGGTCTATTCCTCCTATGAATTCGCAAGCGGTAAACGGTTGACGGATGAGGAGTGGTGGGCTTTGAACGGGATCAGCATCGATCATCAGGATTTCGCGGATATTGCGGAGATCGGTGAGCCCTCCGGTGAACTGCCGCCTCAGCAGGAATGGACGAAGTCCTTCAAATCAGGTGTGAATCAGGTGACTGTAAAACCCCTGGAGGTTGACTGGGATAAGCTGGAGGAATAACGGCAGATCAAAAAGATAAAAACAAAAGTTACGTAAGGATATACAAGGAAAGGAAGGACATACGCATGAATCAGGTAGTACTTGGCAGGACGGGGATAAAGGTAGATAAGAACGGTTTCGGTGCTCTGCCAATCCAGAGAATCAGCAAGGAGCAGGCCTCCCGGATCTTAAGGAAGGCATATGAAAGCGGAATTACTTTTTTTGATACAGCGAGATTTTATACGGACAGTGAGGAGAAGCTGGGATATGCCTTAAGTGAGGTCAGGGATAAGATATTCATTGCCTCCAAGACCATGACTACAGAGGTAAAGGAATTCTGGAACCAGCTGGATACGTCACTAAAGAACCTAAAAACAGACTATCTTGATATCTATCAGTTCCATAACCCTGGCTTCTGTCCGAAGCCGGGGGACGGAACCGGATTATATGAAGCGATGCTGGAAGCAAAGGAAAAGGGAATGATCCGTCATATCGGCATCACGAACCACAGGCTCCCGATTGCCCTGGAAGCAGCAGAATCCGGCTTATACGAAACCATTCAATTTCCCTTCAGCTATCTGGCAACCAAGGATGAGATTGCACTGGTTGAGCTCTGTAAGGAGAAGGAGATCGGCTTTCTTGCGATGAAGGCTCTGTCCGGCGGATTAATCACAAATTCAAAGGCTGCCTATGCATTTTTAGCCCAGTATGAGAATGTACTGCCGATCTGGGGTATCCAGAAGGAAGAAGAGCTCGAAGAGTTCATCCATTATATTACGGAACCTCCGGTGATGAATGAAGAGCTTAAGCAGATAATTGACAAAGACCGTAAGGAACTTTCCTCCAACTTCTGCAGGGGCTGCGGCTATTGCCTGCCCTGTCCGGCAGGGATTGATATACCGACCTCTGCAAGAATGTCCCTGATGATCAGAAGAGCACCGGTATCGGTTTATCTAAACGATTCCTGGAAGGCGAAGATGAAGCTTGTAGAGGACTGTATCCACTGCGATCATTGTAAGAATCACTGCCCCTATGGACTCGATACCCCTTCCCTTCTTGCGGATAATTGGACAGATTATCAGACCTTTCTGTAGACTCCGGATACATAGGTCGTGGATTTGATACGACCATAGATCAATGGAGGTAATCTTATGAAGGGTAAATTAGTATACAGTATATTAGCGATTCTTACAGTTTTGGTGACTATCTTTGGTCTCGGGCCTGTATTATTCGCGGATGGGACTTATCGGGAAAGGATGAATACCCTATTGATCGTCCTATCCTGTTATGTACTGATATTTGCTTGCTTTTATTCTGTCTACAGACGAAGGAAGCGCAGAAAGGAATAGGGAAAATGGCTAACTACAGACTGACAATCCAATATGACGGCGGCAGATATAAGGGCTGGCAAAGGCTTGGCGGCAGTGAAAATACGATTCAGGACAAGCTGGAGCAGCTTCTTACGGCACTGACAGAAGAGGATATCGAGCTGATCGGCTGCAGCCGCACTGACGCCGGGGTACATGCCCTGGCGCAGGTCGCCAATTTCAAGACAGAACGACAGTTGACCGAAGAGCAGATTCTGCACTATGCCAACCGGTATCTTCCGAAGGATATCAGTATCGTCAGTGCTGCTTTGGTGGAAGAAGGCTTTCATGCAAGATATCTGGCGAAAGAAAAGACCTATCTGTATCGAATCTGGAATAAAGAGTACAGCAATCCGTTTCTTCGTAAATACAGCATGCATGTTCCGGAAAAGTTGACACTTTCAACCATGAAGAAGGCGGGAGACTATTTTCTCGGAAGCCATGACTTCACGGCTTTTTCGAATGCCAAATCCAAGAAAAAATCTATGGTTCGGACCATCTATGCAATCGAGCTTCAGGAAGAGGACGGTTCAATTGAGATCCGAATCAGAGGAGACGGTTTTCTTTATAATATGGTGCGGTGGATGGTCGGTACGTTGATCGAGGCCGGGCTGGGGAATATAAGGCCGGAGGAGATTCCGGAAATTATAGAATCGAAACAGAGAAACAGGACAGGCAATCTGGCGGAAGCCTGTGGGCTGTATCTCGAAAAGATTACATATGAGTGAAGCAGGTGTGAGGAAAAATCGTCCTCTCACCTTGAAAATTGTTAAGATATCAAAACGTTACCATGGATAAGAACAGGGGGGCAGTATGGAAATTACCTTGACAAAACAGCAGGCCAGGCAGTTTATCCTGCAAAGACAAGGGCTTCTGGGGGAATACCGGTTCATAGGAAAAGACGGAGTAGTAGCATATGTAAGACAGTCGGGTTGTATTCAGTACGATCCGATTGATGTCTGCGGTAAAAATGCGGAGCTGGTATTACAGTCCAGAGTCAAAGGCTTTACAAAGAAGATGCTTTCCGAACTGCTATATGAGGAACGAAGGTTACTTGATTATTTTGATAAGAATCTGGCCATCCTGGAGCTGAGTGACTGGCCCTATCTGGAGCGATACCGGGAAGGTTATCGACAGGGTGGACGAGGGAAAGACGAGATCGACCGGGTGGAGCAGGAAATCAAAGCTATCATAAAAGATCGGGGAGCAGTATCGTCCAAGGATATTGACTATAATGAAAAGGTGGACTGGTACTGGAGCAGCACCAAGCTGGCTCGAGCTGCTTTGGAGAGCCTTTATTTTCGCGGAGATCTGGTAATCCATCATAAGAAAGGGACGAATAAATATTATTGTCTTGCTGAAGAGGTGATTCCGAGAAAGCTTCTGGAGGCTCCCGATCCCTATCCAACGGATTTGGAGCATTATAAGTGGAGGGTTCTCCGAAGAATATCAGCGATCGGACTGCTATGGAACAGACCCTCGGATGCATGGCTTGGGATATGGAACTTCCGTGCCCGGGATCGGGTCGACGCTTTCGAGGAGCTCCTGGCCGAAGGCAGAATCCTTCCGGTCAGAATAGAGGGTTGTAAGGACTTATTTTACTGTCTCAAAGAGGAGGAGCAGCGCTTGCTCGAATTACAGGATATGCCAAGCGGGAAACCAAGAACCGAGCTGCTGGCACCGCTGGACTGTATGCTCTGGGACAGGAAGCTGATCAAGGAGCTGTTTGACTTCGATTACAAATGGGAGATTTATACCCCGGAGACACAGAGAAAATACGGATATTACGTACTTCCGCTGCTTTCGGGAGAACGCTTTATCGGACGAGTGGAGGTAGTGGCTTCCACCGGACAGAATGCTCTGCTGGTAAAAAATATCTGGCTGGAGAAGGGAATCCGCCCCACGAAGAAGCTGACCGGTGAGCTCGATCGTTGCTTTGCCCGTTTCATGAAATTCCATGGATTGAAGGAGGTTATCTACGAGACACCGGTATCAGTCTGATCGGTGGGGTAGAACAGAAATTATTAAAATCCTCGAGATTTTATTGCAATTATAAAAAAACCATGTTATAGTAATTAAGGTTTTAAACGGTTTTAAAAGGGAGTAGCTGCCAATATGGTGATAAAGTCAACATACTGACTCAGACGGGTCTGGCTTTATCGTGGCTGAATATAGTCAAGCGAGACTTTTAACACAAGGATAATTCGTCTTACGGGTTTGCCCGGACAGGCGGTTGGCTTGTGTTGGAAGTCTTTTTTAATTCATAGGAAAATACATCCTATGAATTAAGTGCTCCGCAGGATGCGCACTCGCGCGATAGGTATTATGTCGGCTTTGCCGACCGCGCTCGACGCTGGAGTTTGCATTGCGACTCTTAGTCGCACTTAGCAAACGCTATTCAGAATTAATTCTTTTTCTAGGAGGACTGTCAATGTCAGAAATTATCAAGGCTTTACTATTTGTCGTTGTTGCCGAAATGGGAGATAAGACGCAACTACTTGCCATGGCAATGGCAAGCAAGTATAAGGTCGGACAAGTTATGCTGGGAGTTTTGGTGGCTACTGTTCTTAATCATGCTTTAGCGGTGGCGCTGGGCAGCTGCTTAGGCACGGTAATTCCAATGGGAATTATCAAAATCGTTGCTGCTGTTGCCTTTCTTGTGTTTGGTCTTTGGACCTTAAGAGGGGACAGGATTGATGAGGATGAGACAAAGAAGCAGAAATTCAGCCCCGTCATCACAGTGGCTATTGCATTTTTCATCGCGGAGATGGGGGATAAGACTCAGCTCATGACCATTACGATAGCGGCTGGAAGCCAGACCCCCGCATTTATCCTGATGGGAACAACGCTGGGAATGCTGATTGCTGATGGAATCGGAATCATCGGCGGTGCCTGGATGGCGAAGCATGTTCCCGAGAAATATATCAAATGGGGAGCCGGTTTGATCTTTATCTTCTTCGGTACTCTGACCTTATATGATAATATACCTGCGGGCTTACTCAATCCATTTTACATTGCTCTTTACTTCCTTGTACTTCTTGCACTGATTTATCTGATTGGGGTAAAACTCACCTACATCGGAAAGGACTGTAAGGAGAATGCGATACCCGGAATAGAAGAAAGCCTGAATGATTAATCGGCAGCTGGAGATAAATAGGCGGAAGAGTAGGAGCTTATCCCGAGAAATTTCTGTAATTTTATGGAGATTTGACGAAACTTGATGGGAAAATTTGTTTGACTTTATGTTGAATTGAGGATACAATAGTCTTAATTACTTGACAAAAATCAAACAAAAGGAGGTGGGTTTCATGGGAGATAAGAATCCGAAAAAAGCCCCTAAGAAAAAAGGCGGCGCAGCACCGGCAGCAGCATCTACAACCAAAAAGAAGTAATACTTAAGGGATTATGCAGAATAGTAGCTATTTTGCATAATCCCTTTTCTTTTAATCCTATTTATGAAGTATCTTCTTAGCTCTCGGTGCACGCAACATGCTGGCTTCCGGCATGTTACAGCCAAGCAGCGGCTGAAGGTAATATTTGAAAGCATCGGTTACATTGTTGCCCTTATCATTGATAAATTCCTTCGGCATCAGCTTCGTTTTACCGGCAACATTCTTTAAATCGGTCATCTTATAATCTACCGAATAGAAACCGGTACGATTGATGACGATAGAACCGTCGATATTATGCCAGATTGCAAACTGGGCGGCCTTTTCACCAACCTCTCTGGCTTCATGCTGGTCGATCTCCGAAGAACATCCCATGAAGGAACGCTGCAGATATCCCAAGGTATCGGAACGAACTCTGGAGATACCAAGACGGTTCTTGATTTCCTGAGTAAGCAGATCTCCCAAAGCACCTGTACCGGACAGTTGGGAATTACCATGAGCATCGGTACCGCCTTTGATCAGCTTTGTAACGATCGGCACCCCATTCTCATCCTGGATACCTTCCGATACGGCAACAATACACCGTCCGTACCTATCATAAATCGCTTTGACATCTTGGATAAATTCGTCGATGATAAAATGACGTTCCGGCAAATATATCAAATGAGGACCATCATCGGGATACTTCTGGGCAATGGAGGAAGCTGCTGTTAGGAAACCTGCATTCCGTCCCATGACTACTCCGATGTGTACTCCCGGAAGTGCTCTGTTATCCAGATTCAGACCGATAAAGGCCTGCGCTACGAACTTCGCGGCAGAAGGATAACCGGGGGTGTGGTCATTCATCATTAAATCATTATCAATCGTCTTCGGGATATGGATTGCACGGAATTCATATCCGGAGGATTCTGCCTGCTCATTTACGATGCGGACAGTATCAGCGGAATCATTTCCTCCGATGTAGAAGAAATATCTTACGCCATGTGCCTGGAATACCTTGAAGATCTCCTTGCAGTATTCCGTATCCGGCTTATCTCTGGTTGAAAACAACGCCGAGGAGGGAGTAATGGCTACCTGCTCCAAATTGTGTGTTGTTTCCTGTGTCAGATCAATAAAATCCTCATTAATGATCCCCGTAACCCCGTTAATTGCTCCATAAACCTTTGTTATCTGTGGAAACTTTCTAGATTCCAGCACGGCCCCAACCAAGGACTGATTAATTACCGCTGTGGGCCCTCCACCCTGTGCTACAACTACTTTTCCCTCAAGTACCATACAAATACTTCACTCCTTTACTTTTCGTTAATGTAGAAATAAGATTGGTCAAACTTAAGCGTAATACGTAATAACTAGTGTACTAAGCTGTTTCTCTTAATTTCCGCGAGTAGTAAATTCTGTGGCCGGCTGTATCACCGATCAAGTTCCTCGTATGTAACAAGCAGTTATGAATTCATTGTACCACATTTTAACAATAAGTAAACATAAAACACAAAACCGGAACTATATTCGGGCACTCATCAGGCTGCTGGAGGAGTAGCGTTTCAGACCCCGGTAGAATACGAAGAACGCCAGAAGACTGAGCCCTATCGTAAAAACAATTACTCCAAGGGTAGAAATCAGATTGAACTTCAGCAAGATGTGAAGCGGTTCATATACATAGAAACCGATCGGGACCAGACAATAGAGCAGGAGCCGGATCCCATTTTTGAAGATCGTATCCGGGTAGGTCGAAAAGTTGACCATAATATTGTTTAGGTTATCAGCCAGCATATCCCCGCGCACAATCCAGAAGGAGAGGCTTCCGGTAATGGTAGCAAAGGCTGAATAGATAATGGCGCCCGTTACACTGAACAGGGTAAACAGCAGGAAGTCTGCAATGCTGCAGTGTAAAATAACAAGAATGAGATACCCATAGATTAAATCTCCGATCGCAGAGGTACTGGTGGAGGAGGTAAGGATACTCAGAAGTACATTTTTCGGCTGAACCAGAAAGGAATCCAGCTTCCCGTTCAGAATCAGGTCCGACAGGGTGAAGGCACGATGAAACAGGATATGCGCCAGACCGAAGGTGGTAGCCGCCAGACCCCATAAAATCATGACATCTCGAAATCCATAGCCGCCGATCTCCGGCCTCAGCTGGAACAGGAGCAGCCATTGGACGATAAAAGCCGCATTATTTAATATCATGAAGATGATATTAGTCAGAAAGGTAACACGGTTGGTCATCTCCCGCATGATATTATACTTGACGGATAACAGGATTACCCGAAATTGATTTTTAACCGCCGTTAACATATAATTTTTTCACTCCTTTCCGATAAAGCAATAATAGCAGACCCAGGGATACCAACAGGTAAGCCGCCTGGGAAGCAATGACCTGAATCGCCATAGACAGGCTGTAATCAATGACCAGCTTTGCAGGGCCATAGGTGACAACAAAGATCGGGGTCAGTCGGATAATCGGCTGTGCCCAGAGGGGGAACATCTCCACAGGAAACATGGTTCCCACGACAATCAGCAGTTTGTCATAAATCCAATGGAAGGGAAGGCAATCCTCAACCCAGAAGGAAAGGATGCTGATTGTCATCCGAAGGAAGGTGTTAACAAATATTCCGAGGAACAGGGAAAGCAGGACCAGAGGCAGCTGTGTAAGACCTATATGTGGGATACTTCCGACAAACAGGGTGCCGATGAGTAAGCCTGCTCCGGAGAACAGGATAAGCTGTATGGAGATTTCCCCAAGATGCTTCGCTATAATGTAAGCGATATAGTGGTAAGGCTTATTCATACCATAAGCAATGCCGCCGCTTTTGATGTCATCACTGATCTGGCTCGTCAGGGTGCGGTTTCTGGTTCCGAACCAGATGATCTCCGCGAGTATGACATACCAGATCATCTGCTCCTTGGAATAGCCGTTGATTCGGCTCCCGGTATCGGAATAGATATAATTCCATAGATTTAGGAATACAAAAAGGAGGATGAAAAAGGTAATCAGACCGAGGAGCAGGTTCAAGGTGTATTGTAGCCGTTCAATCAGGGTAGCCTTGTAGATCGTATAATATTTTTTCAACTTATACCTCCCCTTCCTGGACAGGATTACCTGCCTTTTCTATTGCAGGATTTTTTATATCCTCTATAACCGGCCTTTTCAACTCTGCTGAGATATCTTTATTAATACTTTCTGCTTCGGGCTTCTCCTGTTCTGTAGAAACGGGGATCGACTGGCGGTTTTCTTTATAGATTTCGGTAATGATATTCTCCAGAGGGATGTTCGAGATCGTAATATCCAGGATATTATCGGTATCGATCAGCTTTAACGCATCTGCTATATTCTTCGTTGTTGTATCAATCTCCAGCTTCAGATGGCTGCCTTTGCTTTTCAGTACCGTGATTCCCTCCTCATCGGACATATCAACAGGTTCCAGCAGCTTCAGCTCTACAATCTTCTTGTTGAGATAATGATATTTTAAGTGCTCCATGGAATCGTCCAGAACGATTCGACCATGATTGACGATGATGATTCGCTTGCAGAGCTTTTCAATATCGCCAATATCATGACTGGTCAGGAATACGGTGGTTTTATATTCCTTATTCATCTTCTTGATCAGAGTGCGGATGTTCTCCTTCACGACCGGATCAAGGCCGATGGTCGGCTCGTCAAGGAATAAGACTTGAGGCCGGTGGATTAGGGAAGCCACGATCTCGCAACGAATTCTCTGTCCGAGGGAAAGATTCCTGACTGGGGTATTGATGAACTCCTCCAGTTCGAATACCTTCGTCAGTTCCTCGATGCGTGCCTCAATCTCCTGATCCTTCAGATCATAGATTGCTCCAAAGAATTTAAAGTTATCGTAGGGGGTCAGATGCATCCAGAGCTGTTCCTTCTGTCCAAATACGGTCCCGATCCGGTAGGAGAGCTGTTTCCTTTTCACGGTAGGATTGATTCTCATGACATTGGCTTCTCCTCCGTCTGGATAGAGAATGCCGGTCAGCATCTTGATGGTGGTGCTTTTTCCCG
>JAEZLY010000082.1 GCA_023414985.1 Bacillota bacterium
ATCAGTACAACAGTAGTACCAATCATCTTTGAAGACATCAAGATTAACTTTTTAGACACACCCGGTTATTTTGATTTTGTCGGTGAGGTAGAGGAAGCATTACAGGCAGCAGATGCGGCAGTGATCGTAATTTCAGCGAAGGCCGGAATTGAAGTTGGAACAATGAAGGCTTGGGATTTTTGTGAGAAACACAATTTACCCAGGATATTCTTTGTAACAGATATGGACGATGATAATGCAAGTTATCGTGAAGTTGTTGAGAAATTAACAGAGCATTACGGAAAGAAGATAGCACCTTTCCATATTCCGATCAGGGAAAACGAAAAATTCGTGGGATTTGTTAATGTCGTTAAGATGGCAGGAAGAAGATTTACCACAGCCAGTAATTATGAAGAATGTGAAATCCCCGATTATAGTCAGGAAAATTTAACGAAGTTCAGAGAGGTTCTTCTGGATGCAGTAGCCGAGACCAGCGAGGAATTAATGGACAAATATTTCGCGGGAGAGGAATTTACCCAGGAAGAAATCTCTATGGCACTTCGGAATAATGTCATAGATGGTACGGTAGTTCCGGTACTGTGTGGTTCCGGTGTCCATGCACAGGGTACCACGATGCTGTTGCAGGCAGTCGAAAAATATTTCCCGGATCCTTCTAAAGTGGGTATCAAAGGAAAGAATGTAAAGTCCGGTGAAGCCTTCGAGGCCAACTACGATGAGAAGAAACCGTTCTCAGCCAGAGTATTTAAGACCATTGCCGATCCGTTCATCGGTAAATTCTCCTTATTTAAAGTATGCTCCGGCGTGCTTAAGTCAGATATGACTGTATTTAATGCAGATAGAGATACAGAAGAAAAAGTGAACCGTATCTATGTACTCAGAGGAAAAGAGCAGATTGAAGTAACGGAGCTTCGCGCTGGTGATATCGGTGCACTGGGTAAGCTTTCCGAGACAATTACCGGAGATACTCTTTCCACCAAAGCAGCCCCTATTCTATATGATAGAATAGAGGTATCCACTCCTTATACTTATCAGCGCTTCAAGACCAAGAATAAGGGTGATGACGATAAGGTATCCCAGGCACTTGCAAAGCTGATGGATGAGGATCTTACCCTGAAGACGGTCAATGATAAAGAGAATCGCCAAACCTTATTATATGGAATTGGTGACCAGCAGCTGGATGTTGTCGTCAATAAGCTTTTAACCAAGTATAAGGTTGAAATTGAGGTAATGAAGCCCAGAGTACCGTTCCGTGAGACACTCCGTAAAAAGGTACGTGTGCAGGGTAAATATAAGAAGCAGTCCGGCGGACATGGACAATATGGTGATGTTCATATTGAGTTTGAGCCTTCCGGTGATATGGAGAAGCCTTTTGTTTTTGAGGAGAAGATTTTCGGCGGATCTGTTCCAAGGAACTTCTTCCCGGCAGTTGAAAAAGGTATTGCTGAAAGCGTAGTCAAGGGACCTGTGGCAGGATACCCTGTAGTAGGCTTAAAAGCAACACTGGTTGATGGTTCTTACCATCCGGTAGACTCCTCGGAAATGGCCTTCAAGATGGCTACTATACAAGCCTTCAAGCAGGGCTTTATGGAAGCATCTCCGGTACTTCTCGAGCCGATTGCTTCCTTAAAGGTACTTGTTCCGGATAAATTCACCGGAGATATTATGGGTGACTTGAATAAGCGCCGAGGCAGAGTTCTGGGCATGAACCCGGTAGTAGGCGGTAAACAGGAGATCGTAGCTGATATTCCGATGTCCGAGTTGTATGGATATTCCACGGATCTTCGCTCCATGACCGGCGGTATCGGTGATTTCTCGTATGAATTTGCACGCTATGAGCAAGCTCCTTCCGATGTACAGCAGAAGGTTATTGAAGAGAACGCGAAGGAAGAGCAGGCTGAAGAATAATTGATACTAATTAATACTATAAGAACAAATGAATTGACTTTCTGCCTATAGATAGTTAGAATAGCTATTGGATAGTTCATCTGGTGTAGAGCAGAAGCAATATATAGAGTCCAAATTGATTTTTGGAGGCCATCCTCAGATAATACCTATAAATTTTAGGCTTAGTTGTACGACTTACAAATGACTGCAACGGTTTGACGGGATGGCCTCTTTTTGTTTGAAATAATATGAAAACTCTTACTATATATGATGTTCGGTTATGGGGAAGGAACTATGTTAGGGGAAGTATATAAAGGGGATCTCAAAGGATAGCCCTTTTTATAAAAAAAATAAAAAGGAGAGTTTTTATGGAAAAGTTTTTCAAGCTTAAGGAAAATGGGACAAACGTTTCCACAGAAGTTGTAGCCGGTTTAACCACATTCTTTGCCATGGCCTACATCATCTTTGTGAATCCGCAGATGCTGTCTCAGACAGGGGTACCTTATGGCGCTGTATTTATGGCTACAATCATTGCTTCAGTTGCCGGAACTCTTGTTATGGGTCTCTTTGCGAATGTTCCCTATGCACAGGCTCCCGGTATGGGACTCAATGCTTTCTTTACCTATACTGTTGTTTTTGCTCTGGGATTTACCTGGAAGCAGGCATTGGCAATGGTATTCCTTTGCGGTATCATCAACATCATCATCACGGTTACTAAGATTCGTAAGCTCATCATCAAGGCCATTCCCGAGAGTCTTCAGCATGCAATCGGCGGTGGTATCGGTATCTTTATTGCTTACATTGGTGTGAAGGATGCCGGCTTACTTACTTTTACCTCAGACCCCGGAAAGAATATCGTATTAGACAGCGGAACCGTAATTGCTGATTCCAGTATCGTTCCTGCACTGTCCTTATTCAATAATTGGAAGCTTATTCTTGTTTTGATCGGAATTATCTTAACCTTCGTGTTACTGGTATTGAAGGTGAAGGGTGCAATCTTTATCAGCATTCTTGCTACCACAATCATCGGTATCCCGATGGGAGTTACTGATTTATCCGGTATCGGAACCACTGCGAACCTTTCCTCTTATATGGGTGATCTTGGTTCCACCTTCGGTGCTGCTTTCGGACGTGAGGGTATGCTATCCTTCTTTGACGATCCTGCCAAGCTGCCGTTGATCCTGATGACGATCTTTGCCTTCAGCTTATCCGATACATTTGATACAATCGGAACCTTCATCGGTACCGGCAGAAGAACAGGTATCTTTAATGCGAACGATGAGAAAGCTCTTGAATCAGGTTCAGGCTTTAATACTAAGATGGACAAGGCTCTGTTTGCAGACTCCATCGCAACCAGCATTGGTGCGATCTTCGGAACCTCCAATACAACTACCTATGTTGAAAGTGCCGCTGGTATTGAAGCAGGCGGACGTACCGGTCTTACCTCAGTGGTTACCGCAGCATGCTTTATCTTAGGTATGTTCCTGGCTCCTATCGTAGGTGTTGTTCCTATGCAGGCTACCGCTCCGGCGCTCATCGCAGTCGGTGTTATGATGTTAGGCTCCTTTGCAGATGTGAAGTGGACCGAGCTTGAGGATGCAATTCCTGCATTCTTCGCAGCAATCTTCATGGCTTTCTGCTACAGCATCTCCTATGGAATCGCAGGCGGCTTCATCTTTTACTGCATCGTTAAGGTTGCCAGAGGTAAGGCAAAGGAAGTAAGCCCTGTGATCTGGGTTGCCTCCGCACTGTTCATTGCAAACTTCGCAATCCTTGCGATCATCTAATAGGAAATAAAATAAGTTCCGATAATTAAGTTTATTCAAGGTGCTGTACTCTATCATTGGGTGCAGCACTTTTTTATATATTAATTTTTATCACTGCATAATCGGTTCTGATACAGAGATTATGTAAAAAAGTTGATAGCTGTAATTTTTATTGTTCTGATTAAGGAAAGATTAAGAATTGGTAATCTGCTGGAAAATACATTTGTTGTGTAGTAGAATAGAGTTGGTTTAAATATATTTGAGCATATTGAAAGGAGATAACTTATGTCTAAAATTCCGCAGGAGAGAAAAGCTGCATACTATGTCGGCATGGTTATGATGATCATAGGCTTTTTACTTTTTATATCTGTATTTTTTTCATTTGCAATGATGTTCAGTGGTCATGGTTTTAGAGGTCCATCCATCGTATCTTTTGCTAATCCTATCTGGGGTATGCTTCTCATGATATTCGGAGCGATTATCATGAATATCGGTGCGAAGGGGGCAGCTGGTTCCGGAATAATTCTTGATCCTGAGAAGGCAAGAGAGGATTTAAAGCCTTTTAATGAGGCCAAGGGTGAGATGCTCAATGACGTAATCAGCAATATTGATGTAGTTGAAAAGTTTACGGATAATCAACAGCCCAAGGAAGTGATTAAGATCAGGTGCAGGAATTGCAGCAGTCTGAATGACGAAGACGCAAAATTCTGTAAGGGATGCGGGCAGCAGCTGTAATAGGCTTGGTTGACAGCTTTCGACTAATTATGCAGAAAATTATGCCGAATTTAGCACGATTATGCAGTTCTGCCAGATTCCCCTATGCAAATATGCATTTTTAAGTTATAATTTAGCCATCTAATTACAAAAAAATTTTAAGTAAATAGTGGTGGAGGACAATAACTTATGAGTGAGGCGAAGAGAGCTAATCGGTTACTGGCAATTGCTTATACAACAGTAACGCTCGTATTAACGGCTGCATATGTTCTTGAATTTATCAAAGGGGCAAGAACGTTACCTTATCTGGCAGTCTTTTTAATCCTTCTGCATGTTCCGGGATTAATCAATTTTATTGCATTAAAAAAGGATGCCGAGACCTTGAAGTCAAAGTATGTCATTTCTGTGGGAAGCATGATATGGTATATCTTTGTTCTGATGACATCCACAAAGATATTGGCATTCGTATATATTATTCCACTGATTGTAGTACTTACCCTGATGCATGATCAGATTCTTCTGACCGTTTTAAATTCGATCACTTTGATTGTAAATCTGGCGGTTATTTTTCAAAACTTATTTATAAAGGGCATGAAGAATGACCCGACTTACATTGTCAATGTTGAGATTTTAGTTGCGTGCCTTCTCTTGATTACTGCCTTTTCAGTGCTGACCTCCAAGGTGGATGTGGCAATCAATAATCAAAAGCTGAGCAAGATCAAGAAGCAGGAAGAGGATTTGATGTTGATCCTAAATAACATGGTTACCATAGCACAGAGCATTAATACCGTGGTGGATCAGACAAACCGGCAGATGAGCGAGCTGGAGGTTACCAGTAATACGACAGTAGCCAATATGGAGGAGATAACCAAGGGAACCTCAGAGACTGCCGAAGCTATTCAGAACCAATTGGGAATGACGGAGCAGATCCAGACAGTCATCGATAATATCAAGAATGCAACAGTTCATATGAGTGAGTTATCCCTAAAGGCAATCGAGCTGGTCGGCTCAGGCAGGCGCAAGATGGGTGAATTGAACCATTCGGTAGAGATCAGCAATGATAACGGCAACCGCACCATTGAGAGTGTTACAAGCCTTCACCATGAGGTAGAAGCCATTCAGGAAATCATCCACATCATCAATGGTATTGCTGAGCAAACGAATCTCCTCAGCCTGAATGCATCGATTGAGGCGGCCCGTGCAGGAGAGACCGGAAAAGGCTTCCTGGTTGTCGCTAATGAAATAAGAAAGCTCGCTGATAAGACCTCTGTTGCAACAACGGATATTGAGAAGCTGGTAGAGAATATCAGGACAAATACGGATCAGGTGACAGTCTCAATAGAACAGTTTGTAGGGGATACTTCAAAGCAGAATACGATTATCGGAGAGACGAATAAAAGCTTTGCTGAAATTGAGAAGAACATTCAAGAGATTAAGGAGTTTGGTGACTTCCTTGACGAGAGAATCTCTGCTCTGCAATCCTCTAATGCCATCATTGTCGACGCAGTCCAGACAATATCCGGAATCTCAGAGGAGACGATGGCAAATACAGAGAGTACGGAAACTGTAAGTAATAAGAACCTGGGGATTGTAAAAACCATGAAGGTATTAAACAATGAACTACAGGGCTTATCGAATCAGATCAGGGAGATCAATACTGCTGCAATATAGCTTGCTCTGTGAGTAAATCTCATCATTGTAATACGATAGCATTATCGAAGAAAGAACTGGGAAATAAAATATAAATTAGGCTCCGCCTCCACAGTCAAGCTGTGAAGGCGGAGCCTTAAATATATCTAATTATATGTTCTCTGGTGTTTCTTATATCTCCGAACCGAAATTACTCAGCTTCTGAAGCCATATCTTCGGAGGTGGAAGCTGCAGCTTCTTCAACCGCAGGCTCGTCCTTATCACCGATGGAGAGAAGAAGGTTGAACACGATACCGGCAACTGCTGCTGTAGCAAGTGCCGGGAATTGAGTACCGAACATCGGGATCATACCGTTGCCTTCAAAACCAAAGCTTCCGCCAAGGCCGATGATCAGGATGATAGCGATAACAGCAAGGTTCTTGGATTTGAACATATCCACCTTACGATCCATCATAATGGTAACACCCTGTGCTGCGATAACACCGAACAGATAGATGGAAAGTCCGCCGATGACTGCAGTAGGAATGGAATATACGATATTGATCAAAGGGGTAAAGCAGGAGATAATCATAGTGATGAGTGCGGCTGCAATCAATACGGGAATGGAGAATACCTTGGAGATTGCCATGGTGCTGATGTTCTCGCCGTAGTTGGTTCCTGCAGGTCCGCCGAACATACCGGATACGATGTCGCCGATACCATCACCGATTAAGTTCAGACCTAATTTATCAGCAATGTTATATTTTTTCTCGGACTTCATCTTCTTTGCAAGATCATTTACATAGATGTCAAGCTGATATACATGCGCGGTTGATTCAGGAATAGTTGCAATCGCAATCGGCATGATCGCTGCAACTGCTGCCAGGGAAGGCTTCGGGAAGGTAATCTTGGGGAATGCAAATATGCTGGAGCTTTCAATCGAATTGAAATTGACAAAAGGAATACCTGTAACTTGTCCGATGATCAAAGCTGCTACATATCCTGTCAAAAGGCCAAAAAGAATAGGCAACTGACTCAGCTTGCCCTTCAAGTATACGGAATATGCAATTGTTGAAATGAGGGTAATAATAGCGATAACCCATGCCATGTTCTGTGCAAGAGCTGTCTTAGCATCCTCTACTGCAGGAAAAGCTGCTGCGTTACCCATCGCATTTGCTGCAAGGGATAAACCGATGATCATTGCGATACTGCCTGTAACCGTAGGGGGAAGAATCTTGTCAATGGTTTTTCTTCCGGTTCGCTGAATGATGAGGCCGGCAGCAATGGATACAAAACCTGACATTACGATACCAAACTGTGCAACAGATATTTTTTGATCTAAGGAGTAATTAGCGAATTGTTCTGCTGCCATGATGGATGAGATTGCTGCGATGTAAGAAAAGCTGGAACCGTAATAGAGAGGAATTTTTCTTCCTGTAACGAAGAGGAAACAAAAGGTTGCCAAACCGCTGGCAAAAATGGTTGTTGATACGTGGAATCCTGTGATTAATGCAACAAGAACGGTTGCTGGGAACATTACAACGATCTGTTGCAAAGCAAATAAGAACAATTCCACGAACGGGGGTCTTTGATCCGGCAAGTAGCCGATTGGTTGATTCTTTGAAGCCATGTTAAATTACCTCCTGGGATTTTTTTTATTTTGACATACTTTTTATCATTTGTAAAGATGGAATCGTGTCAATCGAACAAAAAATTTAAAAAATTAGTTGGAAAAATAACCAAATAAATTTGGTGAAAAGTGATAATGCTAAGCAAAGTGAATGATAATCGATAGAATTAGGTATATATTTATAATATGTGGTACAATAAAACCAGAGGGAGGATTGATTGTATGAAGGGTTTATCCGGGTTGAGAGTGAAGTGGCAGGGTGTTGCTGATGCGGTAGTCCGTTTTCCGTTAACGATTATTCTGCTGGTCGCAGCAGCTGCCTGCAATGCCATAGCTGTTGAATTACAAAATAATTTAATCTATACAAAATTACTGATGGCTTTTCTGATTGGAGCCGCTTCCTATGTCATGCTTCAGGTGCTGTATGAACGATTTTTTGAGAACCCGATGCTCAGATTGATCTTTGCTGCCAGTTCTGTAGCAGCATCAGTACTATACTTCTTATGCATTCGTAGCTTAGGGTGGGGAATTGAGATTGCAGTCCGTACGATTATCCTTTACTTCATACTTTTTGTCGCATTTTTATGGATCCCTGTCATCAGAAGCAGCTACAGCTTCAATGACAGCTTTCTGGCTGTTTTTAAAAGCTTTTTTACTGCGATCCTGTTTGATGGTGTGTTATTCTTGGGAGTTGTATTAATTATCAGTGCCGTCAATCTTCTAATAGCAAAAGTTGACGAGCATGCTTACCTTCATGCTGCCAACATCATCTTTGTCTTCATCGCACCGGTCTACCTGCTTACCATGCTTCCGCTATACCCAGGTAGGAAGGAACTGATCGAACAGAGTACGTCCGAGGTGAAGGAAACAGGAGAGACATCAGAGTCAGTCGAGCAGAAGGATGAAAATATGGAGGCTTCCACCTCCGAGCTGATCGCTAAGCTGGTCACTCCGAACAGATTTCTGACCACTCTGGTATCCTATGTGGTGGTACCGATTACCGCTGTATTCACTTTCATTTTATTACTATATATATTAATGAATATCCGAGGCGAATTCTGGACGGATAATCTGATGGAGCCTCTGCTGGTATCCTACTCCATCACCGTGATCATAGTCTATCTGCTGACTAGTACCATGAAGCATCCGATTACGAAGCTTTTCAGGAGGATATTTCCTAAGGTGCTCCTTCCGATAGTCCTATTCCAGACAATCTCTTCTATATTAAAGATATCAGAGGTCGGTATCACCTATGGACGGTATTATGTAATCTTATTCGGTATATTTGCTACGATAGCCGGAGCTTGCTTCTGCTTTCTGCCGATTCGTAAAAACGGTATCATAGCACCAATACTGATTGGGATGGCGATTCTCTCCATCCTTCCGCCCGTCGATGCTTTTACCGTCAGCAAAGTCAATCAGATTGGAAGGCTGGAAACGGTACTTAAGAAGAATGGTATGCTTTCTGATGATACGATCATACCCAAGTCAAACCTATCCGAGAAGGATAAAACAGTGATTATCCAATCCGTCGATTATGTGACCAGAATGGGATATGATAAGGATTTACCATATCTGGCTTCTTATACTGATACTTATGAATTTGAAAAAACTTTTGGGTTCAACCAGTACAATCAGGAAGATAATGCTTACAAAAACTATTATGTCAGCAGAGATACAGCTGACCCGATCACGATTTCCGGATATGATGCTATGCTCCAGATGAGTATTTACAGCACGGCACCCGATAGTAACAGCAAGCGTATCACAATCAATGGAGCAGATTATCTCCTGCGTTATTCACAGCCGGGCGGGGAAAGCAGCAGGATCACTCTTGAAAATATGGAAGGGAAGGAACTGCTACGTTATGATCTGGATGAGTTATTTCATAAATTTACCGGAGATTCCGGAAAGACGAGCCTTTCTACGAAGGATATGTCCTTTACCAGGGAGAATGAGTTGGCGGTTCTTACGTTGGTTGCTAATTCCATTAGTTACAGTGAATGGACAAATGGGACTGACCGTTCGACGGATTTACTGGTTTTTATTAGAATAAAATAAATCCTATTAAAACCATAGAAAAAGTATGGTAAGAAATTATGTTTTATGATACACTGATTTTCAGGACACGGTAGTCCTACTTAAGACAAGTATTTTAGATAAAGGAATGGAACGATGATTTGGACAGGTGATAGAGAAATTACGGTTGAGCAGCTGAAACAGTTAGCGGAGTACGAATATCTTCTGGTAGATATCAGGGATGAGATCTCTTATAACCATGGGTATATCCCGGGTGCTGTGAACAGGAGCACGGAGGAGCTGATGAAAGAAGAAGAGCAGCTGCCTCGGGATCGAAAGATTATCCTGTACTGCATGAAAGGGATTATCAGTAAGGATGCCGCTGAACTGCTTACTTCCAAAGGCTTAGATGCCTATAATCTGACAGACGGTTACGGAGCCTGGCTGAAGCAGAGCTTTGATGAGGTCAGCCGCTATGAGGAGATAGAGTTAAGCATCAGAAAGAAATTCCATAAATCGATCTTCAGTAAATTTGCGAAAGCAATCAATGAATATGAACTGATTAAGGAAGGCGACAAGGTAGCAGTCTGTATCTCCGGCGGCAAGGATTCTATGCTGATGGCGAAGCTGTTTCAGGAGCTGAAAAGACATAATAAGTTTCCCTTTGAAGTGGTCTATCTGGTTATGAATCCGGGCTACAGCGAATTTAACAGGGAAATCATTGAGACGAATGCAAAGCTTTTAAATATTCCGATAACGATGTTCGAGACAAATATCTTTGATGCGGTATTTGAAGTTGAGAAATCTCCCTGTTACCTTTGCGCCAGAATGAGACGGGGACATCTGTATCGGAAGGCGCAGGAGCTGGGCTGCAATAAGATCGCTTTGGGACATCATTATGACGATGTGATCGAAACAATCCTCATGGGAATGCTGTACGGTGCTCAGATCCAGACTATGATGCCGAAGCTTCACAGCACGAATTTTGAAGGAATGGAGCTGATCCGTCCGATGTATCTGATCAGGGAAGAGGATATTAAGCATTGGAGAGATTATAATCATCTGCATTTTATCCAGTGTGCGTGCCGCTTCACGGATACCTGCTCTGTCGACAGCAGTGACGGCAATACCGGCTCCAAGAGGCTTGAGATCAAACACCTGATCAAAAAGCTGAAGGAAACCAACCCATATGTGGAAGGAAATATCTTTCGAAGCGTAGAGAATGTGAATTTAGATACAGTAATTGCTTATAAAGAAAAAGGAGTTCAGCATCATTTTCTGGAGGAGTATGATCTATGACATTACAGCAGTTACGTTATGCGGTAAGCGTTGCGAACAATAAATCAATGAATAAGGCTGCGTCGGAACTCTTTCTGACTCAGCCCAGTCTGTCCAGTGCAATCCGTGACTTAGAGGATGAAATCAGAATCGCATTGTTTGTCCGCTCCAACCGGGGTATCGTCATTACTCCGGAAGGGGAAGAATTCTTAGGACATGCCAGGCAGATCATCGAGCAGTATCAGCTGATTGAGGAAAGATACATAGAGAATAAGAAACCGAAGCAGAAATTCAGTGTCTCCATGCAGCATTATACCTTTGCGGTTCAGGCATTTATTGAACTAGCCAAGGAATTCGGTATGGAGGATTATGAATTTGCAGTTCATGAGACGAAGACCCATGAAGTAATCGAAAATGTCAGAATCCAGAAAAGTGAGCTGGGAATACTGTATCTGAATGAATTTAACCGAAAAGCGATGGATAAACTTTTCCGCGAGTATGAGTTGGAGTTTACGGAATTATTCAGCTGCAGCATTTATGTTTACTTATGGAAGAACAATCCGTTGGCCGGTAAGGATAGGATTGATTTTGATGATTTAATGGATTATCCCTGCTTGTCCTTTGAACAGGGAGATAATAATTCCTTCTATTTTGCCGAGGAAGTCTTCAGCACACTTGATTACAAGCAGATTATCAAGGCAGATGACAGGGCGACCCTTCTGAACCTTATGGTTGGGCTGAACGGATATACCTTATGTTCGGGAATCATCTGCGAAGAATTGAATGGTGATCAGTATAGAGCAGTCCCGCTCAATACGAAGGATAAGATGAGTATCGGCTATATCAGACACAGTAAGATACCCTTAAGCAGGCTGGGTGAGAAATATATCGAGGAATTGAAGAAATACAGCAATAAAATCTTATAAATGCTGGTTAATATAACAGATAACAAAATATATGACTTTGAGCATACGCTATGTCGCGCACAGAAACGGAGGAAAGTATGAACGCACAAGATAAACTGAAGGTATTACAGGACAATTTAAGGCAAAGGGAAAAGATCGCAATCGCATTTTCAGGGGGAGTTGACTCCACCTTCCTATTAAAGGTAGCTCATGACCTGCTGGGTGATAATGTAATAGCTGTCACCGCAACCTCCTGCTCCTTCCCCAAAAGAGAGCTGAAGGAAGCAAGTGATTTCTGCCAAAGAGAAGGTATCAGACATATCGTCTGTGAATCGGAGGAGCTGCAGATCGAAGGCTTTTCCCATAACCCGGTGAACCGCTGTTATCTCTGCAAGTCGGAATTGTTCACAAAGATATGGGAGATTGCCAAGCAACACAATATCCCTTTTGTTGCTGAGGCTTCCAACATCGATGACAACGGGGATTACCGTCCGGGACTTCAGGCAGTAAAGGAGTTGAACGTGCTGAGTCCCTTAAGAGCAGCAGAGCTGAATAAAAATGAGATCAGAATATTATCCAAGGAATTGGGTCTTTCCACCTGGAATAAGCAGTCCTTCGCCTGTCTATCCTCCCGTTTTGTCTATGGGGAGGAGATTACCGAAGAAAAGCTGCGTATGGTGGACGAAGCAGAACAGCTTCTTTTGGATCTTGGCTTCCGTCAGGTCCGTGTCCGTATCCACGATAAGATTGCAAGAGTTGAGATAACCAAGGAAGAGTTCCCGAAAATGCTGGATACCCTTCATGCTCAGGCTGTGACTGAGGTTATTCATCAAAAGCTGAAGAAGCTGGGCTTTTCCTACGTGACCATGGATCTTGGCGGCTATCGTACGGGAAGTATGAACGATTCTATCTTGCAGAATTAGAAATCGTTCAGACGACACAGGAATACAATGCGCGGTGTCTGCATGGTTGATATTGGCTTAAACATAATAATGTAAAATTAACTGGCTGGTTATATGATGTTCCTATAACCAGCTATTATTTTTATATCATAACCAAGACAGTGATAGGCTGTTATAATAATAGAAAATAATTAAGATAATGATAGCAGCTATGCATTAATTATACTTTCGAACAGAGGAAGAGTAGAGAGGTAGCGTTATGGGATATGAATTTTCAACCAAGTGTATCTATGGGAATGGGTTAAAGCCCGGTTGTGATCAATCGGGGGCGGTCAGCTTTCCAATCTATCAGACAGCGACCTTTGCCCATGTCGGGGTCGGTGAGAGTACAGGATACGATTACAGCAGATTACAGAATCCGACCAGGGAGCAGTTGGAAAGGGTGGTGGCTTCTCTGGAAAATGGTGTGGATGCATTGGCATTTTCCAGCGGTATGGCTGCTATCTCTGCGTTAATGGAGATATTTGTACCGGGTGACCATATTATCACGGATCGTGATCTGTACGGAGGCAGCATCCGTCTGTTCAACCACATCAGTAAAAAGAACGGAATCACCTTCAGCCATGTGAATTGTTCCAAAGAGTCAGTCGAACCTTATATAACCGGGCATACGAAGGCAATTTTTATAGAGACACCCTCCAATCCGATGATGAATATAACGGATATCCGAAAGATAGCGGAGATTGCGAAAAAATATAAGCTCTTACTGATCGTGGATAATACCTTTCTTTCCCCGTATTTCCAGAACCCGCTGGATTTGGGAGCGGATATTGTCCTGCACAGCGGTACCAAATATCTTGGAGGTCATAATGATACGATTGCAGGTTTTGTGATTACCTCCTCTTCTGAAATTTCAGAAAAACTCCGATTTATTATTAAGACGGTCGGCTCCGGTCTGGCCCCCTTTGACTGCTGGCTGATTCTGCGGGGAATCAAGACCCTTGCCTTAAGGATGGAAGCCTCGCAGAGAAATGCGAAAGCCATCGTGGATTGGCTTCAGAAGGAGAAGAAAGTCACTAAGGTATATTATCCGGGAATTCCGGGCACGGAAGGCTATGAGATCTGCAAGAGTCAGGCCAGAGGATTTGGCAGTATGATTACCTTTGAAGCGGAGACTAAGGAACTGGCACAACGGTTATTGAATCGGGTAAGGCTGATCCAATTCGCAGAAAGTCTCGGCGGAGTGGAGACGCTGATAACCTATCCGATTACTCAGACCCATGCGGATGTACCGAAGGAGGTCCTGGCAGCGAACGGAATTACAGACAGAATCCTTCGCTTATCTGTGGGAATTGAATCTACGGAGGATTTACTTGAGGAATTGAGAAGCGTTTTCTACGACGGGGAGGAATAGGATGAGCGACAGGATAAGAACTGATGGAAATGATTTTGATACGGTCATTGACAGGAAGAATACGAATAGTCTGAAATATGATTTTGCTGCCCGTCGCGGTAAGCCTGAGGATATTATGCCCTTATGGGTGGCTGATATGGACTTTAGGGTCTCTCAGAAGATACTGGATGCAATCCATGCGCGGGTCGAACATGGTATCTTTGGTTACAGTGAGGTACAGGAGGGATATTTTGAAGCCTTGCAGCAATGGATGAAGGAGAAGCACGGCTGGAAGATTGAGCGGAGATGGCTGGTGAAGACACCGGGTGTAGTATTTGCCATCGCAATGGCGGTTCAGGCATATACGAAACCGGGAGACGCTGTACTGATTCAGAAGCCTGTCTATTACCCCTTCGGCGAGGTGATTGAGGATAATCACAGAAAGCTTGTGGATAATACATTGGTTCTGGGTGCCGACGGTGCATATCATATGGATCTGGAGGACTTTGAACAGAAGGTTGTGGAGCATCAGGTGAAGCTCTTTCTGTTATGCAACCCGCATAATCCGGTAGGTAGGGTATGGACCGAGGAGGAACTGAAAAGCATAGGTGAAATCTGTAGCAAGCATGATGTTATTGTGGTAAGCGATGAAATCCATATGGACTTTGTATTTGAAGGACATCATCATCAGGTATTTGCGGATCTCTGTGAAGAGTTCGGAAACAGAACGATTACCTGTACTTCTCCAAGTAAGACCTTCAACCTGGCCGGGCTGCAGGTATCCAACATCCTCATTTCCAATCAGAAGCTGCGTCAGCAGTTTCGTAAGCAGATCGATGCTGCAGGCTACAGCCAGCTGAATACGCTGGGACTGACAGCCTGTGAGGCTGCTTACAGATACGGCGCAGAGTGGCATGAAGAGCTGATGAAGTACCTGTCGGATAATATAAGATATCTGAGAGAATTTCTTAAGAGTAACCTACCGAAGATTAAGCTGATCGAACCGGAGGGCACCTATCTTGCCTGGTTGGATTTCAGAGACTTAGTTATGACCGAAGAGGAAAGGGAAGATCTGATTGTCCGTAAAGCAGGCTTATGGCTGGACAGCGGTGTGATGTTCGGACCGGCAGGTGAGGGCTTTGAACGGATCAACGTCGCCTGTCCCAGAGCGATTCTGGTAAAGGCGCTGTGGAAGCTGGAAAATGCAATTCTGGAAATAAAAAAATAAATCAAAAAATTTCTAACCAGGTATTGACATTCCTGGAATCATAGGTTATACTCGAACACATACTATTCATATCGGAAATAGATGATATAAAGAAAGGAAAATGATATTATGGTCAACTATTATAATATTTCTGTTTTAACCTGTAATTGTAACTGTTGTTGTAAGGCTGTATGTATGAAGACAGTCTGTTTGCGATGTTTATGATACCTGGTTTATAGTTGCAAGGATGCGCAGGTACCATATCAGGTAGCTGCTTTTTTTATATCGAAGATTCGGAGGGGATGGGATGGAGAAACCCGATTCGATACTAACTGGGAAAGAATATTTAAAGCTTGTGGAGCAACTATTAAAGGAATTGAAATACGGATCATTAACGATTATCCTGCAGGATGGGAAAATAGTTCAGATCGAAAAAAGTGAAAAAATAAGATTATAAAGCTGACCGGACAACCGGAGGTTTTAATAAACAAAATGTTTATTAAATCCCGGTTGTTTTTGATTCTTAGGACAGAAAGTAGGAGAAAAATACGCTGAAAGTAATGCGTAGGAATAGGAGTATCTATGAGCAATACATACGAAGCATTACAAATGTCACATCCGTGCTTTGGAGAACACAAAAAGAATGTTGGAAGAATTCATCTCCCGGTCAGCCCAGGCTGTAATATCGGCTGTCGCTTCTGCCACAGAGCGATGAATGATGAGGAAGTACGACCCGGTGTCGCGTCCAAAGTATTGTCGCCGGAGGAAGCTCTGGAAGTCCTGGATAAAGCCTTAACCCTATGTCCGGAAATAACTGTTGCAGGGATAGCCGGACCGGGAGATACGCTGGCATCCGAATATGCTCTGGATACCTTTCGGCTGATCAAAAAGCGTTATCCATTACTGCTGAAATGCATGAGTACCAACGGATTGTTGCTGTATGAAAAAGCGGATGAAATACTGGAGGTCGGAATTGATTCACTGACAGTTACCGTAAATGCAGTTCAACCTGAGATAGAAGCTTTACTAAATGACGGGATTGTGTATCACGGTAAATATTATGCCGGAACCGAAGCAGCTGCAATATTGATTGAAAATCAGCTGAAGGGAATACGAAAGGTCACTGAAGGAGGAATCACTGTAAAAATCAATACGGTACTTGTTTCTGATATCAATGGAAGTCATATTGAGGAAATCGCAAAGACAGTAAAGAGAGCCGGGGCATCCATTTATAATATCATACCGCTCATCCCCCAGGGGGCATTATCCGGGGAACGACCTCCGGTATGTGCCGAGATTGATGCGGCGAGAGCTGCTGCCGTCAAATATATTGACGTGTTCCGGCATTGTCAGCATTGCAGAGCAGATGCAGTTGGGATGCTCGGCGGCAAAGATTTCGGAGATATGATATATCAACGAAGGGTAGCGGGAAGGGAAACCTTTTCCCACGGCTAAGGTAAAACAATTAGAAAAAGGAAAGGTCTGATGTTATGAAATACAGAATAGCGATCGCTTCTACCGATGGTAAGGTAGTGAATCAGCATTTCGGCAGAGCAGATACCTTTTACATCGTCGAGGCAGACAGCATCGACAGGACATATGAATACAGGGAGACAAGGAAGCTGTTAC
>JAEZLY010000100.1 GCA_023414985.1 Bacillota bacterium
TCAGAGGAAGCTTTTGCGGCTGTCATCAAATACAAGCTTCTGGCGGAGGATGCTGCGTCCTTGTCAGAATATCAGGATGTCACGCCCGACCTTGCAAAACGGCTGAAGAATTTCTGCAATTATTCCGGCAATCTCTCAGACATGATCAAGGTAATCAAGACCAAAAATATGACCCTGACCAGGATTAACCGCGCTTTGGTTCATCTTCTTCTGAATATCAAGGCAGAGGATCTAAAAGAACTGCAAAACAATGGCTATGTACCTTATGCCAGGGTTCTGGGAATCAAAAAGGAATCCTCCCGCCTGCTGAAACAAATCGAACAGAACGGAAGAATTCCTGTTATTACAAAGGTATCACGGGCGGAGCAACAGCTGGACGAAGCAGGAAGTAAGCTACTGGCAAAGGACCTCTTTGCAACGCACCTCTATAATCAGGCTGTCTTCGATCAATATGGTACTGTGCTTCAGAACGAGTATAAGCATGGAATCCTCATTCTATAGATATCCTCCGCTGCTTATCCTAAAGCCGATCCTCACTGATGACGATTGCACAAAAGCCCGGCTTGCCAAAGTCGAAAGGTCCGTAACCCTTCCGGGGACAAACCCTTGCAGGGAATATCTTAGCCAGGGGAATATCATAAGGGGTTCCTTTCTCAAAATCCAGATTCTCGGCACAGTCGATCAACTCCTCGAGTGTTTCTCTGGTGCCGGGTACCGGGTTATGCCCCCGATAAAAACATGTAAAGTCCATCTTTCTTGCCTTATACAGGGTATCCAGATACGTCTTTAAATTTCCTCCGCCAGGTATAAACAGCCATAGGAAGTCATTAATTGCATCACTGGTATATAATATCTTTTCTTCTTTATAATACAGTCCAATGCTTCCCATCGTATGACCCGGGAATTCATATACCTCCAGAGTAATTCCTCCGAGCTCGAACACGTCTCCCTCCTTAACCGGAACCAGATTACCCGCTCCCTGGCGTGCATACTGCTCGGCATCAAAATCCTTCGGCAATATATTACGAAACTCATGCGTGCTATAATCCTCCATCTGCTTCGCATCCTCTGCGGCTTCCGCTCTGGATTTGGCATTGTTGAAGCTTCTGCAGCCTTCCATATCCTTCTCGTGGATGTAGATATCCGTATCAAACAGGAAATTACCGCAGGCATGGTCGGGATGACCGTGACTGTTCACGACAATCAGTGGCAGATCCGTCTTTTCCCTAATTGCCTCCCGCAAATGATCGAAGCCGTAGCCGGTATCAAAAAGGAGTGCCTTCTCCTTTCCGATAAACAAATCCATGAAGACATTCTCCGGACTGTATATCCGATAAACATTTGGCCTTACTTCTGTAAAAATATAATACGTATCCCCCAAGATAAACACCTCCTATTTCAGCAGCTCTTCCATCTGATCCAGCAATTCATCGAACAGCTTCAGGGCCTGATTGACCGGTTCCTTGGTACTCATATCTACGCCGGCTGTCTTTAACAGCTCGATCGGATAATTAGAGCTGCCGCTGCTCAAGAACTGAAGATAATCCTTTACTGCCCCCGGTCCCTCATTCAGAATTCTTCTGGACAAGGCAATCGCTGCCGAATAGCCGGTTGCATATTGATATACATAGAACGCATCATAGAAGTGAGGTATTCTTGCCCACTCCATATCAATCTCCGGATCAATCACGATGTCCTCACCAAAATAAGCCATGTTCAAATCATGATAAATCTTACACAGAGAATCAGCTGTTAAGCTTTCCCCCTCCTCGACTAATTTGTGGGTAAGCATCTCAAACTCCGCAAACATTGTCTGGCGGTATAGGGTACCCTTGAATTTCTCCAGAAAATGATTAATCAGATAAGCCTTTTGCTTCTTATCCTCTGTATTCTTTAACATATAATCGATCAGCAATGCTTCATTACAGGTGGAAGCCACCTCTGCTACGAAGATCTTATAACCGGCATACACATAAGGCTGGGTCCGGTCAGAATGATAGCTGTGAATAGCGTGGCCCATCTCATGAGCCAGGGTGAACACATTATTCAAGGTATCATTATAATTCAGAAGTACATAAGGATGAGTACCGTAAGCTCCCCAGGAGTAAGCGCCGCTTCTCTTATTCTCATTTTCGTAGACATCGATCCAGCGGTGGTTATACCCTTCCATAAGGATTTTCTGATATTCCTCACCGAGCGGCATTAACCCTTTGGCAACAATCTTCTTACCCTCCTCAAAGGGAATTTCCATCTTAACATCACCCACCAGCGGAGTATACAGATCGTACATATGCAGCTCCTCAAGACCGAGCAGCTTCTTCCGGAGTGAGACATACCGATGCATCAGGTTCATGTTCTCATGTACCGCTTCTACTAAATTCGTATATACTTCCACAGGAATATTGCCGGCATCCAGGGATTTTTCCATGGTAGATCGATAATTTCTCGCCTTTGCAAAGAAAACCTCCTGTTTTACATTGGAGCTGAAGGAGGCTGCCAGAGTATTTCGGAAGCTGTAATAGGTAGCATATACTCCCTCAAAGGCTTCCCTTCTGACTCTTCGATCCGTGCTTTCCAGGAACTGACCATATCTTCCGTGGGTTATTTTTACGGTATGGCCGTCTTCATCAGTTATTTCAGGGAATTTGATATCCGCATTATTAAACATGGAGAAGATATTACCGGGAGCTTCCGCAATCTCTCCAGCATCTGCAAGTAAGCCTTCCATTTCGCCGGATAGGATATGCGGTTTCATACGTAAAATATCAGTGAGATAAAAATCATATAGCAGTAAGCCTTCTTCTTCATGCTTGAACCCTGCTATTGACTCCTCCGGTATTGTAAGTATCTCAGGTGTCGCAAAGGAAAGTGCGCTGCTGACCTGGACGGACAGTGCGGCCGCCTTATTCGACAAATCCTGGTAAACTGCATTTGCCGTATCCTCATGATATTTCTGGTTCGCATAGACATAAACGCGTTCCATCAGCTTGCCAATCTCATCGCATAACTGCAGAAAGCTTAACAGAAGCTCGGCGGACTTACCGAGTCTCCCCTTGAACTCCTCAGCATTGGGAAGCATTTCCTTCAGTTTGTCATATTCCTTCTGCCATAGCTCGTCAGAAGCATATAAATCCTCTATTGCCCAGGTATAGGGTACCTCTACCTCACTTCTCTTGGGTAAATTATTGTTTTTTGACATCTTTCCATCTCCTTTGGTCTCTACGATTTTGGAAATTAATCGAATAAATTGAATTGCTTACCAATAGATTATAATAAATGTACCACTTGTCTTCAAGGAGTATCATGTTAAATTTCGATGATCGGAGAAAAAATAAAATTATCCGCGGTTCCATCCTCCTGTTCATGGCTACTATGTTGGTGTTTCCCAGTGCGTCCTTTCAGGGTGCCAGCACCGGTCTTTTATTATGGTTTGAACATGTACTTCCTAATCTGCTTCCCTTCATCATCCTGTCAAATCTAATGGTCCGCCTGGATATCGCAGGACAACTCAGTCATTTTCTCCACCCTGTCCTCGGTCGTCTCTTCCGGGTCAGTGCCGACGGATGTTATCCGATCGCCCTGGGATTTCTTTCCGGTATTCCGATGGGTGCTAAAGCAACCGCTGACTTAATCGCAGAGGATAGAATCAGCCGCAGGGAAGGTCAGTTTTTGCTCGGAATGTGCAATAACGCAAGCCCTATGTTTATTCTCGGATATATCTCGGTGACACAACTTAAGCTTCCCCAGTTAAAATATGCATTATTCGTCATAATATACGCAAGCGCCATCCTGAGTGCCGTGCTTTGTCGCATCCTGACCTCAGTCAAAGCGCATCAGAAATTGACAAGTCTGCATGCTATGTCTATGGCCACCATAAACTCCGGAAAATCTTCTGATCAGCCGCGGAGAGTGCACCCACGCTTTTCCTTCCCACTCCTCGATTCCTCTATCCTAAACGGCTTTGAGATCATTACAAAAATCGGAGGATATATCATCCTCTTCTCCATCCTGGCACAGCTGCTGAATACGGTATTCCCGGATATCGGCATCGGGAAAAGCATACTGGTGGGGTTATTGGAGATTACCACCGGTGTCAGCCAGATCTGCAAAAGCAACATCGCTGAGCCTATAAAAATAGTCTTGATCTCCGTATTGACCTCTTTCGGCGGCTGTTCAGGTATCGCACAAACCAAAAGTGTCCTCGGAAGCTCAAGACTATCCATAAAATCCTATATCATTGTCAGATTGATAAATGCCGTGATTACCGGAGTACTCACCTATGGTTATACAGCTTATCTGTTTCGATAAAGCAGGCTGCAATTTATCTTCACAATCCTTGCAGAATCCTACTCCTGATCCGGAAGAAAGGTATTCTCATCGAAATCAAATTCTCCATCCTCATATTCCGTGCCCTGTGCCGTATTTTGCCCATTGTCCTGCGGATATAGCTGTTCGTTCAACTCGCGCTTATTGCTGTTGACGATTTCTAAGTTACCCTTTAAGGTACCGATGAACGCATCATATTTTGAAATTGCGGTATCATAAGCGTTGGCAAGAACCCGTTCTACCTCGGTAAGTACTTCATTGGAATAGACTAATGCACCGGTTCTGATCTGCTCCGCTTCCTCGGCTGCTTCTCTGCGTATTTTATCTGCTTCCTCAGAGGCCTGCATAATCATCTCATTTGCCTGATAATAGGCCTGCTGCATGATCTCATGCTCATTCAGCAGATCCTTTGCCTTATCTCGGGTCTGGCGAAGAATATTCTCTGCCTTTTCCTCGGCATCGGCGATGATTGCATCTCTATTGGCGATGATCTTCTGATAGCGTTTGATCTCATCCGGGGTACGAAGTCTAAGCTCATCCAGCAAATCATATAATTCATCCTTCGGAACAATTACCTTGGTGCTTGATAATGGCTGCATTCTGCAGCTTTCAACAAATTCATAAATGTCCTCGATTAATTGTTCAATTCTGCTTGCTCCCATATCAAACACTCCTTATCGAATTATATTT
>JAEZLY010000177.1 GCA_023414985.1 Bacillota bacterium
GATCAACCACAACTGCAACATCCTGATAATTCTTTGCAGCAGAGCGAAGCATGGTGGGCCCGCCGATATCGATATTCTCCACCGCTTCGGCACGGGTGACATTATCCTTCAGAATCGTTGCCTTGAACGGATAAAGATTAACAACAACGATATCAATTGTTTCTATATTTAAATCAGCAAGCTGTTTCATATGGGAAGGATTGCTTCTCATCGCCAGGAGACCGGCATGTACGGCAGGATGCAGCGTCTTAACACGGCCATCCAGACATTCCGGAAAGCCGGTTACCTCAGAAATCTCAACAGCAGGAACTCCCGCTTCCTTCAATTTACTGTAGGTTCCTCCCGTAGAAATGATCTCGATTCCCAGGGCTGTCAATTCCTTTGCCAACTCTACGATGCCTGTTTTGTCCGATACGCTGATTAATGCTCTCATGCTTATTCTCCTTTACCTGCTATGATTTTTTGAATCCGAACCATATGAGTACCTTGCATAATGATAAATTCTATGAAAATATTACACTAACAAAATGTTTAATTCAATTCATTATTACTAATGATTATTATTGTTTCTTCTTATAAGTAAAAACTTCTGGGAAGAATAAGATTATAAATGTTCGGATGCTTTAATAAAGCTATATCATCCATACGGATAATTACGCTGATTAGGAATGCATGGGTTACTCCCATGCATTCACGCTTCGCTTCTCCAAGTAAAACAAGATGCTTCCTCGTACAAGTAAGCGAAGCACCCTGTTTTACTTGGACTAATCAGCTGAAGGTGTTAATTAAATTTTTTGATCTATCCCAGAATCGATTCTATCGGCCAAATTACTCGAAAGTACTTGTTTTATCTGTCTTAGAATAATGTTTCTTTACATAAAGTATCTGTTGCATTCATGGTCAAATTATACTATAATGCGTTTGGAACTTTAAACATAAATCCTTTGGAGGCAGTTATGCACAAATTCAAATTTACGGATTTACTGATCGGGCTTGTCTTCACACTTTTATTCATCAGTATCGCTGTCGTAATTACCGTTAATTTCAGACCCTTATATTATCTGGATATTAATATGCTTCATATTGCGGAGTATTCCGGCTTTAGTAAAGATGTAATTCGGGAAAATTATGATGCACTGATCGATTACTCTTTTCCGCTTTTTAAGGGACCCCTTCAGTTTCCGACCCTGCCATCATCCGTAAATGCACTGATCCATTTTTCAGAAGTGAAGAATATTTTCACCTCCTTTTATATACTTGGTCTAATTTGCCTGGTCTTAGGTGTTATCATCATTGTATATAAAACAAAAAACGGTGATCATAGTTACCTGCTGGTATCTGCCATTACTGCAGTTGTTCTCCCGTCGATCCTTGCCGTATTTCTTGCAATTAATTTCGATCGGGCTTTCATAATGTTTCATAAGTTATTTTTTAAGAATGATTATTGGCTCTTCGACCCAAACACCGATCCGGTAATCACTATCCTGCCGGATACCTTTTTTATGCACTGTGCCCTGATGATTATTGTTATTGTGGTTTTGTTCAGTATTGCATTTCTTTTTGTTTACTTATGGAAGAAGCAGTATACAGGAATCAAATACCGCAAGAATAAAGGATTAAAATTTTAAGGAGCAATATTATGAGAAAAACAAAAATTATATGTACACTTGGACCTTCTACCGATAACGATGCTGTATTACGTGAACTGATCCTCTCCGGAATGGATGTGGCACGTTTCAATTTCTCTCATGCTAACCATGAGGAGCATCTGGCCAGACTTCAGAAAATAGAAAATCTCAGAGAGGAGCTTGGAATTCCGGTTGCCACGCTTTTGGATACGAAGGGTCCGGAAATCCGCCTCTGTACTTTTAAGGACGATAAGAAAGTACAATTGAAGGAGGGACAGACCTTCACCCTTACTTCAAGAGATATTGAGGGTGATGAGAAGCAGGTATCCATCTCCTACCCGAATCTAATTTATGACATCGATGTCGGTACGACAATTCTGATTGACGATGGTCTTGTTGAGATGACTGTGAAGGAAGTAACAGCTACGGACATCATCTGTAAGGTAAAAAATGGCGGAACGATTTCCAACAGAAAGGGTGTCAATGTCCCCGGAGTTCATTTGTCCATGCCTTTTATCAGTGATAAGGATCGAGAAGATATTCTCTTTGGTATCAAGCATAATTTTGATTTCATTGCTGCTTCCTTCGTTAGCACTGCAGATGATATCAAGGAAATCAAAAAGATGCTGAACAAGCATAATTCACAAACTAAGGTTATCGCAAAAATTGAAAATTATCACGGTGTAGAGCATATTGATGATATTATTGAGGTCTCTGACGGCATCATGATTGCCCGTGGTGATATGGGTGTCGAGATACCTTATGAAGAAGTTCCCGTGCTTCAGAAGATGATCATCAAAAAGGTTTATCAGGCAGGAAAACAGGTCATTACCGCAACCCAAATGCTTGATTCCATGATAAAGAACCCTCGGCCTACCAGAGCCGAAACCACGGATGTCGCTAATGCCATCTATGACGGTACCAGTGCAATCATGCTATCCGGTGAGACTGCTGCCGGTGCTTATCCGGTTGAGTCCCTAAAAACCATGGTGAAGATTACCGTGCGTGCCGAAGCTGATATCGATTATAAGAAGCGCTTCCGTCTGCAGGAGGTATGTCAGTCACCGGATATCACGGATGCCATTTCCCGTGCGACCGTAACCACTGCCCACGATCTGAATGCAAAGATGATCATCACTGTAACTACCTCCGGTAAGACAGCCCGCATGATCTCCCGTTATCGTCCGGAGTGCCAGATTCTCGGCTGCACCACCGATCCGATGGTATATAGACAGCTGAGTATGGCCTGGGGTGTAACTCCGCTCTTAATACCGATAGAGCATGATACATTTGAGTTATTCGATCATGCCATCCAGGCAGTGGAAGATGCCGGTTATCTGCAGGACGGTGAGCTGGCTGTTCTTACAGCAGGCGTTCCGCTGGGAACCTCGGGTACAACCAATCTGATCAAAGTTCAGATTGCCGGAAGTAAGTATTAAGTAAACATTGCGTCATATAAAATGATGGCTCTGTGTCAGCAACGGAAGAGGATATTAACTCTTCTATCGCTGATACAGAGCCTATTTTTAGGGCCTGATTGTTTCCACCTCAGCCATCACATCTGCTTTAAAGGTCTGCCAGGAATCCTCATGCTCCACAAAATATTTCGGACAGCATTTGCCCGTAACATCATAATGCCGGATAATATCTTCTTCCTTTAGATTGAATTGTACACAAAGTGCTGCTGTCAAAGCTACCGCAGAGGTATAGGTGGCATCATTGAACTTCCCCGTCTCATCGGGAATACAGCACTCAATCGCAACTGTATCGTTATTACGATCATTGGAAGCGTAAGAAATCTCTGTCAGTGGGATGCATTGGATGACTTCCCCCTCTAATCCGACGATATAATGGCTGCTGACTGAGGTAGCATGGGTTGTTGCGAGCCCTTCAAAGTAGCTTCTGTTATTGGCAGCCGTGGTTCCGGGGTTTGCTGTATAATGAATGACGATTCCGTCGATCCCATAAAGTGGTGTCTGCGGTCTGGAATATTCATTCGGGGTGAGGTAATCCTGTTGGATCTCCATCCCCTGAAGCAATGCCGGATCGATCGTCTCAATCCCGTCATTGTTATAACCCAGCAGCTGCCCCTGAAGCTTATGAAGAATGTTGCTTTCACCCTGCCCTTTGTCAGTTTTCACAATGCTGCCAATAATTAATATAGATACGAACAGGATCAGAAGAAACAAAGAAATAATGACTGCTATAAAAAGTCTCCTTATTCTTCTTCTCTTCCTTCTCCATTCTTCTCTGGTAAGTATTCTGCTCATTTTACACCTGTCTTTTCCTTTATCTCAGTAAGTAATGCTTCTCTTTCATACTCCGGTACCCACTCTGTCAGTCTTCCCGCGATTAAGGGAAGTCTCCAGGCTTCAATCTCCTCTATCGGCATTCCGGACAAGCTCCGGTACTGCTTTAAGTATTTACCGGCAAGACTCCTTCTTACCCGGTTCATCAAAACCCTGACCGGCCCCGGGATATAATCCGGGATTGCCGAATCCTTAAGTAAATATAAGGTTCTTGCCACATCATAGCCCGGCTGACCGGCGGTTGCTGTCATCCAGTCCAAAATGACGTAGCGATCGCTATCCTTGAGAATATTACCGGGATGGTAATCACCATGGCATACACTGCTGCCCTCCGGCAGCTGCTTTAGAACCTCAAGGACTGCCTCCCTTTGCTTTTGATCCAGCTCTTTGGCATGTTCTATTCTCCAGCGGAGTGATTCCTTACATTCCGGAAGACCTTCCGCATTACGCCTGTGCATATCATAATGCATCTGCGCTATTATTTTTGCATACTTACCGGAAGTCCAGGGCTTTTTAGAAATCAAATCAAGTAACGATATTCCTGTTATCCTCTCATAAACAATCCCTGTTCTGCCTTCATATTCAACGATATCCTTCCCTTTTGGAATCTGGACTCCAAGCTTCTCCACCGCTTTGCTGATACGGTACTCCTGTTCGACCGCTGACATCGGGAAATCCTTTCGGAACAGCTTCAATATATCGTTCTCTCCCCAGGTAAATACCTCAGCTGTATTTCCTTCCGCTATCTTCTGTATTTCCATTGACCTCTACCCTTATCCTTCCCTGCATGCTTTCCCCAAAGCGTAATGCCAAAACGATGCATCCTCACACATGATTTATCTATTATTGTATTAATCTGCAGTAATCTTGTCAATTTACATCCTTAAGTTTTTGTAATTGTCAGGAAATCTTAAGATATTTTTCTGCTGTTCTATACTATATAACGAGGAAACACAGCAAATCGTTTCAATTTTTATTTAGTAAATATAGGCATTATCGTTATTTATTAATTGTCAGGTAAATAAAAACCGGCAGCTTCTCCGCCCTTTTGGGACTGGGGAGATAAGCTGCCGGTTTATTATATAATTTTAGAATTACTCTTCCACACTATAGTTGGGAGCTTCCTTCGTGATATGGATATCATGAGGATGACTTTCCTTCAGGGAAGCTGCCGTAATCTTCACGAATTTTCCGGTATCCTGTAAGGTCTTAATGCGATCGGCACCGCAGTAACCCATACCGGAGCGCAAGCCTCCGATGAGCTGGAATACAGTATCCTCTACCGTTCCCTTGTAAGCTACACGGCCTTCTACTCCTTCCGGTACCAGCTTCTTCGCATCTGTCTGGAAATAGCGGTCCTTGCTGCCCTGTTCCATAGCGGAAATGGAACCCATGCCACGATATACCTTATATTTTCTACCCTGGAACAACTCGAAGGTTCCGGGGCTCTCATCGCAGCCGGCAAAGATGCTGCCCATCATACATACATTCGCTCCGGCAGCGAGAGCTTTCGTAATATCACCGGAGTATTTGATGCCGCCATCCGCGATAATCGGGATGTTATAAGCCTTTGCAGCATCAAAGGAATTCATGATGGCTGTAATCTGAGGTACGCCGATGCCCGCAACCACTCGGGTGGTGCAGATGGAACCCGGACCGATACCTACCTTTACAGCATCTACTCCTGCTTTGATTAAGTCCACTGTCGCTTCCGCAGTCGCGACATTACCCGCAATGATCTGAAGGCTGGGATATGCGTCACGGACCATTTTCACTGTTTTGATGATATTTGCAGAGTGACCATGTGCGGAATCGAGGACAATTGCATCCACCTTTGCTTTCACGAGAGCCTCGACCCGTTCTAATATATTATTTGTAATACCTACTGCTGCGGCGCATAACAGTCTGCCTTGGGAATCTTTCGCAGATAAAGGATACTTGATCTGTTTTTCAATATCCTTAATGGTAATGAGGCCTTTTAAGTTACCTTCGTCATCCACCAGCGGCAGCTTTTCTTTTCTTGCCTTTGCAAGGATTTTCTTTGCTTCCTCCAGGGTGATGC
>JAEZLY010000196.1 GCA_023414985.1 Bacillota bacterium
AGCTTGGCTAGAGCGCTGCGTTAGGGACGCAGAGGTCGCAAGTTCAAATCTTGTCGCCTCGATTTTTACTTTATGAGGTAGGCAGATTTGAACTCGTTCAAATAGTCACCTCATTTTTATTTATTAATAATTACTTCAAACACGATTATCGCATAATCGTGTTTTTTTATTTCCATAATAAAAACAAAACAAATGTTTGCTTACAAACCCAGAATATGGTACACTTGTCTATAATAGAAACACATGTAACGAGGTTCCGGTCGAGGGGGGACAGAACATGGATCTTCAATATGATAGCAGTCTGTCTGTAACAGATTACAACCATCTGAGAGAAGCAGTAGGCTGGGGGAGATTGCCGGAGGAACAGGCGCAAATCGGTTTAAATCGAAGTGATTACGTAGTACGTGCAGGGGATGGAGATCGTACCGTCGGTATGGCACGAGTATTATCGGATGGCGGGTGTGTGGCATTTATCCTGGATGTGGTTGTTCTTCCTGAATATCAGCGTCAAGGAATAGGGAAGACAATGCTCAGAATGGTCATGGAATATTTACAGGAGGAATTACAGCATAGAGGTGTGATCTATGTGGGTCTCATGGCAGCCAAGGGCAAGGAGGAATTCTATCAGCAGTTTGGCTTTGAACAAAGACCGAATGACAGACTGGGAGCCGGAATGACCCAATGGTTAAGGAGTGAAACAGTATGATCTTATCCGCATCACGCAGGACAGATATTCCCGGGTATTATTCCGAATGGCTGGTGAACCGGTTGAGGGAGGGGTATGCTTATTATCGAAATCCGATGAACCATGCCCAACTCTGCAAGGTTCTTCTGACCCCGGAGAATATTGACTGCATCGTCTTCTGGACCAAGGATCCTGCACCTATGATGGACAGGCTTGGTGAACTTGATGCACGGGGTTATAAATACTACTTCCAATTTACCATAACCCCCTATGGTCTTCCCTATCGCGGAACCGCTGTCGGAAAGCAGCTGGAACCAAAGCTCAAGGAGAAGAAGGAGATCCTGGAGACCTTTCAGTTTTTATCAGAGAGGCTTGGCAGGGATAGGGTGCTATGGCGGTATGACCCGATTATTATCAATGAGAACATCACCGAGGAATATCATCTGGAGCAATTCCGCACACTTTGTCATGAGCTTTCCGACTATACAGAATTGTGTACGATCAGCTTTGCAGATGTATACCGCAAGCTGAACAATACAGTGAAGGAACAGGTACTAAGAGAAATCAAACAAGAGCAGATGCATAGAGTGGCTGCGGCGTTCTCCGGGATTGCAGAATGTCAGGGAATCGCATTGAGAGCCTGCTGTGAGGCCATCGATCTGACCGGGGATGGAATACTCCCTGCTTCCTGTATCGATCAAGCAACGGTTGAAAAGGTATGCGGGCATCCCGTAGATGCCGGTAAGGATAAGAGTCAGAGACCTCACTGCGGCTGTATGAAAAGTGTCGATATCGGTGCGTATAATACCTGCAGGAATGGATGCGTGTACTGCTATGCTAATCACAGTATGGCTTCCATCGATAGAAACTGCGGCAGGCATGATCCTGCCTCCCCAATCATGATTGGAAGTTTAGAGAGGTAACAGAATGAAGATTGACCGTTTGCTGGGAATAGTAATGATTTTGCTTCAGAAGGATAAGGTTACCGCACCTTACCTTGCAGAGAAGTTCGAGGTGTCCAAGAGGACGATTAACCGGGATATTGAAGCATTATGTATGGCAGGAATACCGATTGTAACCACCCAAGGTGGAAATGGCGGTATCTCCATTGCGGATGGATACCGAATTGACAAGAGCGTACTGACCTATGATGAGATGCAGAAGGTGGTGACAGCACTCAAAGGGCTGGATAGTGTGTCCTCCCAGACAGGAACCGAGCTTCTCCTAAATAAATTCTTCATTAAAAAGGAGCAGGTACTTTCCATCAAGGATAGTATTATCATTAATCTTGCGTCCCACTATAAAAGTGAATTAGCGGATAAGATATCCCTGATCCGAGAAGCAATCATGGAAAATGACATTATCTCCTTCCGCTATTACAGCAGCAAAGGAGATATGGATCGAACCATTGAACCCTACTATCTGACCTTTCAATGGTCTGCCTGGTATGTGTTCGGTTATTGCAAGGAGCGGAAGGATTTCCGGCTGTTTAAGCTGAACCGCCTCCGGGAACTGAAAAGGACTGGAGTGCGCTTTGAGCCAAGGGAAATAACGGAGGAACATAAGGATTTTGAACGCTATTTTACGAATGAATATGAGGTTACGGTGCTTTTTGATGCAGATGTGAAGTATCGGCTGATTGATGAATACGGTATGGAAAGCTTTGAGGTTACTGAAGAAGGAAAGCTGTTGTTCCGTATGGGGTTTACCAATAAGGAGTATATCCTCAGCTGGATCTTAAGCTTTGGGGATAAGGCTGAGGTTTTATATCCGAAAAGCCTGAAGCAGGAGATCAGAGGTATTGCAGAAAATATACTGAAACATTATCAATGAACATGACGCTCTATTGTCATGTTCATTCTATATAATTGAAAGTAAGGAATAAAGGAAGGGTCAGTTATCGTATAAGAAGGGGCTTACGGTTAAATATTCTGCCTTCGTTTTATCGGGAGAGGAGCAACTCTATGAACTATGAGGATGTAAGTAAATACTGTATGGCCAAGCCAAACGCATATCAAGACACACCCTTTGGACCGTTCCCCATTTGCTATAAGGTGGGGGAACGTATCTTTCTCGAGTGGTATCCTGAGGAGAAGGTCACTCTGAGGTGTGAGCCTATGCTTGCGGACTTTTATCGCAGGACCTACCCCGGAGTCGTCATTGTCGGGTATCACTGTCCTGACCGACAGAAGCCATATAAAAATACGGTTTATTTAAATAAAGGCTTAGAAGACAATCTGATCTACGATATGATTGACCATTCCTATGAGGAAGCCGTAAGACGCCTAAAAAAGAGGCGGGAGAGTAAACGTATTCCTTAAGCCTGTGATTACTTGTACTTTAATTAAATTACCTCTAAAAGTTTAATGGTTTTATGAGAAGGAAAGGGTTGGTAAGTATATGAAAGAAGATACCTTATATCTACAGGTGCGCAATTGGGTGTACCGTAATGCACGGCCACTTGATCTGGCAAGGTGGCAGTATCATTTTGAACAGGGGAAGAAAGAAGCAGTAATTGATATACTGAAGGAATACCAGAATAAGGACGGAGGCTTTGGACATGCTCTGGAAGCAGATGCCTGGAATCCGAATTCTGCTCCGATCCAGGTATATCATGCGATTGAGCTGTTGAACGAAATTGGCTTTGATGAGAAGCAGCATGCTATTATCCGGGGAATTCTCCGCTATCTGGACAGCGGGATGGATTATGAGGAAGGAATCTGGGTAAGTGCGATAGAGAGTAACAACCTTTATCCACATGCACCCTGGTGGCAAAGAAATGGTCAGAACACCGGTCATGATCGATTTAACCCGAGTGCAGGATTAGCTGGCTTCGGACTATATTACGGAGAGAAAGGCAGCAGCTTATATGATAAATGTGCTTCTGTTGCCAGTGAAGCTGCTGAATATGTCCTTGCGTCAGAGGATTTGGATATGCATGTGCTGCGATGCTTTATTGCCATGACGGAATATTGCAGGAAAGCAGAGGTTACGGATTTGTTTGACCTGGACTGTCTGGAAGAAAAGCTGAGAGAACTGGTGAAGAATACAATCACCCGGGATACCTCCTGTTGGGCTGACAGCTATATCTGCAAACCCTCCTCCTTCTTTAGGAGCCGAAACAGTGTCTTCTACCGGGACAACAAAGAAATCTCGGATTATGAGATAAAGTTCATCCGGGAGACACGTAATAAGGACGGAATCTGGGAGGTTACCTGGAGCTGGGGAGCATATCCGGAGGAATGGGCAATTTCAAAAAACTGGTGGCAGGCTGACATTGCGATGAAAAATATGCTTTTTCTTCAAAATGTAGGGGCAAGCTGATATAACAGATGCCTTGAGCAGTGCTGCAATCATCATATATTATTATTTTTGAAAAGAACAATGAAATTTGACCGGGTGGAACAATGGTTCCACCCGGTTTTATGATTCTGGCCGGATCCTTTGTTGATTAATTTGATTTTGAACTACTGTGCCGGGAATTATTTGAAAACACTACATAATATGAGAAATATTTTCAATAATAGTATCATGTGTTTTTCTTCAAATAATCAGAGGTTAAAGGAGACAGTATGAGAACTGAACAGCGGCTGACCAATGCCTATAAGAAAGCAAAAATCGAATGTTTTGATAATAACTCCAAATATATCATTTTTAGCGATGTACACAGAGGGGATGACAGTGTATCAGATGAATTTGCAAGAAATCAGAATATATTCCTGCATGCGCTTAATTATTATTACAAGGAAGGCTACGTCTATATTGAGGCAGGCGATGGCGACGAGCTGTGGGAATATAAGAATTTCAGGGTCATCAGGCTTGCACATACAGATGTTTTTACCGTAATCAAGAAGTTCTTTGATGAGGGACGGTTCATCATGCTATACGGTAACCATAATATCTTCTTGAAATCTAAGCTCTTTGTAAAGAAGAATTTTTATCAATACTATGATGAATACAACCAGATGAGAGTCGAACTGTTCAGAGGCCTGTCACCAAGGGAGGCGGTTGTGCTAAAACACAGGAATAGCGGACAGAAGATCCTTGTGCTACATGGACACCAAGGGGACCTAATGAACGATCAGCTTTGGTTTTTGGGAATGCTGCTGTTGCGGTATTTCTGGCGTTATCTTCATATCGTCGGTTTTGATAATCCGACCAGCCCTGCCCGTAATCTGTATAAAAGGCATAAAATCGAAAAGATGTATGATAAATGGATTGTAAGACATAAAACAATGTTGATCTGCGGACATACCCACAGGCCCAAGTTCCCGAAGACAGAGGAGCTCCCTTACTTTAACTCGGGTTGCTGTATCCGTACCAGAGGACTAAATGGTTTGGAAATCGTAGATGGGAAAATCCTGATGGTAGATTGGAGAATAGCAGCGGATGAAAAAGGAGGTTTATGCATTCGTCGGACGGTGGTCAGAGGGCCGGAGCCAATTGAAAAATATGATTGTAAAACCAACCCCTACTCAGCACATTGTAAAAAATATGATGATGATTAAAAATTAGGTATTGACTATATCGTAAAAATACGATATAGTGATCTTATCACAGACAGAGACAGTCACAAAGAAACAGTGACGGAAACAATGGATGAGAGAAAGGAGGAGCGGTATGGACGTAGAATTGATTTGCGCAGCACTCGGCAACAAGACCAGATATCAATTGATCAAAGCACTAAAGGAGAAAGCAATCGGAACCTGCTGTGACCGAATCGAGTTTTTTGAGAAGGGAGTCAGTGTCGGTGATGTGGTGAAGTTCACCGGTCTTGCCCAGTCTACGGTATCCCAGCATCTTGCGGTATTGGAGAAGGCGAATCTGATTCGTAAGGAAAAGAGAGAGCTTTGGAGCTGCTATTTTGTAAATGAACCGGTACTGGAGGAATTCATGAAGCAGATGAGACAGGATTTGCTGTAAGGGTGAGAACTATTTTTTTGTCCTACTATATCGTATATTTACGATATACGATATAGTACAAAATGGACGATACCATAGGCAATGCGTTATGGTTTTTACTGCATGAATTTGCCGGGAATGAGAAGTAAGAATGAAATAATACATAACTAATATTTATTAAGGAGGATTTTATATGAGCGAAATAGGGAATTATTTGTGGGGAGTTTTGGTGAAGACAGGAGATGCAGTAGTATTATCCTTTCAGCATAACTGGAAGATACTTCTGATCTCCATAGCAATAGCTGTTGTATTGAGTACCTATGTAAATTCTGATAAGATGACAAAGTTCCTGTTTAAGAAAAAGAATGTATCCATAATAGCAAGTGTACTTTTCGGTACCTTTACACCGCTTTGCGCTTGCGGTACGACCGCCGTCCTGATCGGAATGCTTACTACGACGTTACCCTGGGGGCCGATCATGGCATTTCTGACCTCATCACCATTAATGAGCCCGGATGGTTTTGTATTCATCTCCGGTGTAATAGGGGTTCGCTTTGCGGTTGCCCTGACGGTTGCTTCCTTGGTGATCGGAGTCGGTTCCGGGTTTATTACGAATATTATCGAGAAAAAGACAAAGTATCTGGAAGGCCAGAGCCGTTTTCTCGGTGCACAGGCTACCACTGCAGCTGCTGCCTGCGGATGCGGTGCTAATAAGGAAGCTACCTCCTGTGCATGTAACGCCACAGTGGTACCTACCTGCAGCTGCGCTGTTGATCAGGTTGTGGCAGAAGAAAAGACAGATTTCGTGAAAAAGCTAAAGCTGAAGGAGCTGACCAACAATTTCTATAAGCTGGGAATCAAGCAGATCCTGCTCTTTTACGCTATCTTTATCGCAATCGGTTCCCTGATTAACACCTTTATTCCAACCTCAATCATAGAGGTTCTGTTCGGTAAAGCTTCCCTCTATGCAGTACCCCTTGCTTCCTTGATCGGTCTGCCTTTATATATTACGACGAATTCCGGAATCCCGATCATTCAATCCCTCATTCAGAGCGGGGCGAGTGAGGGCGCAATGCTGGCCTTTATGATCACCGGTTCTGCTACCAGTGCCTGGGTTATTGCAGGGCTTGCGACCTTCATGAAGAAGCGTGCGGTAGCACTGTATGTGGGCTTTGTCTTGGTAGGAGGTATTGTTTCCGGCTATGTACTGGACCTGATTGGATTAATTCTATAAATTTAAGAAAAGTCATTGACAATGTATTTCCCATAAGGTATACTAACCCCAACCCAATAATCTGATTACTACATCGGATTAATAGGAAATGAAGACGGAGGACAATCAATGAGAACAACATCCTTTACTATGTGCTCTAATATGTGCGGCATGTGTATGCCGATTATGACATATTTGCAGGATAAGTGAATGTGATGTTTCATTATGCTCGGAAGTAGCAAATCGTCTTCCATATCAAATGAATGACTGAACAGGATGCTTATCTAAGCCATCCTGTTTTTTTATTCAAATAAAGCTTATTTTTAATAGAAATAGACAGTTAAGAGAAACTCATAATTGGAGGTGCGGCTTTGATGAATCAGAAACCGATCATAGAACTGGTTGGCTTGGGGAAGGTATTCCAAAGCAAGAATAACGAAGAAGTGAAAGCCCTGGAGGGTATTAACCTGACGATCTATGAAGGGGAGATATTCGGTATTATCGGGTTGAGTGGAGCCGGCAAGAGCACGTTGGTACGATGTATCAATTTTCTGGAGCGGCCGACAAGCGGCGCCGTGGTTTTTGATGGTTCTGACTTGGGTGGTTTAAGCAAAGGTGAATTGAACAGGGCAAGACAATCCATGGGAATGATTTTTCAGCAGTTCAATCTTTTGATGCAAAGGACCGCTCTGCAGAATATCTGCTTTCCGTTGGAGATTGCCGGTGTACCAAGAAAGGAAGCAAGAGAACGGGCCAAGGAACTGTTGGAGATTGTCGGCTTAGCCGATAAGGCAAATGCATTTCCTGCGCAGCTGTCCGGCGGACAGAAGCAGAGAATAGCGATTGCAAGGGCACTGGCCACCAATCCTAAGGTACTGCTCTGCGATGAAGCAACCAGCGCTTTAGACCCGACCACGACCCGATCCATCCTAAACCTGTTGAAGGAGATTAACCGGAGACTGGGGATTACGGTAGTTGTCATCACCCATGAGATGAGTGTCATCGAAGAAATCTGTAATCGTGTGGCAATCATTGATCAAAGCCGCATCGCAGAAATCGGAGAGGTGGAAGAGGTCTTTGTAAGACCCCAGTCCAAGATCGCAAGACAGCTGGTATTCTCAAGTGATACCCATATCGATACGTTTGTCGGAGATCATAAATGCCGTATCATCTTTGACGGCAGAACCTCCTTCGAGCCGGTCATTGCCAATATGGTCATGGAGTGTAAGACCCCCGTCAATATCCTGTTCGCAGATACCAAGGATATCGACGGTAAGGCGTTCGGACAGATGGTACTGCAGCTGCCTGCTGACGAGACCGGACAAAAGAAGATTATCAATTATCTGAAAACCAATCAGATACCCTACGAGGAGGTGAAGTAGCATGTGGAGTGAAGCAGTATGGAAAATGATAGGCATGGGTATCCTGGAAACCTTATATATGACCCTGTTCTCCTCCTTAGTTGCTTATCTCATCGGATTACCGCTCGGGGTCTTACTCGTGGTAACCGATAAGGAGGGAATAGCACCGCTGGTTTTCTTGAATAAGATATTGGGTGTTATCGTGAATCTGGTTCGTTCGGTACCCTTTATTATCTTATTGATCTCCGTCATACCCTTTACCCGGTTCCTGATCGGAACCACCATCGGACCCACAGCTGTTGTAGTGCCGTTGATCATTGGTTCGGCACCATATATCGCAAGGCTAGTGGAATCCTCGCTGAAGGAAGTGGATAAGGGTGTCATTGAGGCTGCCCAGTCCATGGGGGCAACCCCATTCCAGATTGTATATAAGGTGTTAATTCCTGAAGCGAAGCCTTCCCTGGTGATCGGAGGCGCGATAGCAGTTACCACGATCTTAAGCTATTCCGCAATGGCCGGTTTTGTCGGTGGAGGAGGTCTTGGTGATATCGCCATCCGTTATGGTTATTACCGGTATCAGACGGATATCATGCTGGTTACAGTAGCTATTTTGGTGATCATTGTACAGATTATTCAGGAGCTTGGGTCCGCGTGGATGAAGCATACAGATAAAAGATTGTAAGCTCTAGTGAAGCACGGTAGGCAGACCCGGATATAGAAGAGCATAGGAGGAATATCCTCCTTTCAGATACATCACAAAATAAAAATATAGGAGGATTTAGTTATGAAGAAATTTTTATCGGTAATTTTAGTACTTACCTTAGTGACCGTCGTACTGGCAGGTTGTGCTAAGAAGGACGGGGCAGACAAGGAAATCGTCGTAGGAGCAAGTGCTACCCCTCATGCAGAGATACTGGAGCAGGCAAGAGCAGCTTTGGAAGCGGAAGGCTATACACTGAAGGTTATCGTTTATAATGATTATGTTCAGCCGAATGTAGCTTTGGCAAGCGGTGACTTAGACGCGAACTATTTCCAGCATCAGCCTTATCTGGATCAGTATAACACAGAGAATAAGACTGATCTCGTATCTGCAGGAATCATTCATTACGAGCCGATCGGTGTATATCCCGGCAAGACAGCTACTTTTGACGCTTTACAGGACGGAGCGAAGATTGCGGTTCCCAACGATGCTACCAATGAAGCGAGAGCCCTTCTCTTACTGGAAGCGAATGGTCTCATCAAGGTAAAGGAAGGGGCAGGCTTAAATGCAACCAAGAATGATATCGTAGAGAATCCCAAGAACCTTGATATCGTCGAGATTGAATCTGCTCAGCTGGCTCGTTCCTTAACTGATGTTGATATGGCTGTCATTAACGGCAACTATGCCATCGAAGCAGGACTGAATGTGGCGAAGGATGCCATTGCTTTTGAAGAGAAGGATTCTGCTGCAGCCGAGACCTATGGTAATATCATAGCAGTTCAGAAGGGCAACGAGAACAGAGAAGATATCAAGGCATTGGTGAAGGCTCTTCAGAGCGACACCGTGAAGAAATACATTGAAGATACTTACCAGGGAGCGGTTGTTCCTAAGTTCTAATCCGGTTTCACTCGAAATAGGTAAGAGAGCTCATAGAAAAGGCAACTTTAAAAATATTTAACGTAAGAACAACAGGCACCCCATAATGCACTGTATGCCGAACAGAATATCCGGCAATCTGTGTGCATGAGGTGCCTGTTGTTCTACCTCTGAATATATCACATGGCTTAAAATAAATTTCTTTGGAGGTATCCGTACCAGGATCTGGATAACATGGAAAAACCGTATCGATTCTTTATACAAATAGCTGAATTGGTAATGATTATCTAGGCTTTCGGCTATGCAACTTGTTGCAGTAAAGATGATTTCATGCTACTATTATAGCATGTCTTATCCGCATTTACCTCTGAATGCAGCACACCGCTATCCGTTGATGCTTCAGGTTTTCTTACCTACTTAGACGGGGGTTTCCACTATGAAGAAACTTTTATCCTACAAAAGAATTTATTTTTTAGGGCTTCTGCCGATTTCTTATCTGTTGATCCTGCTGGCGAAGGATAGCAGCTTTTTTGCTGAAGAGGTTTATGCCAAACATATCTATAAGTGGATTTCTCAATTAATTTCTACAGTTACCGGACTTTTTCCTTTTTCAATTGCTGAACTGATTGTAATTTCGCTCCCGGTCGTTATATTGGTGATCCTGCTGCGCTTTGCGTTGGGATTGCTTCTGAATAAGGAGCACAGAGGAAGCAGACTGATCAAGGGTCTACTGAATGTCCTTTGTGCGGTGAGTGTGGTTCTGTTCCTATTTGTTCTTCTCGGAGGAATGAATTATTACCGCAGTAATTTCAGCTCTTACTCCAATCTTCAGATTGAGGATTCCTCGTTGGAGGAGTTGTATTCGCTCACAAAAAATCTTGTTCTGGATGCTAATGAACTGCGTGCAGAGACGAGTAGTGTGGATCAAGATGGAGTATTCAAGCTTTCTATATCGAATACGGAGCTTGCAAAAGAAGCTGATCAGGCATTTAAATCTCTGGCGGGAGAGTATCCTGTACTCGGCGGCAATTATCCTGCTCCCAAGCCCATCCTGTTGTCCAAGCTGATGTCCAGCACCGAGATTACAGGCATCTTCTTTCCTTTTACGATGGAGGCGAATGTAAATGTAGATGTTCCTGATTACTCGATACCCGCGACGATGCTCCATGAACTGGCACATCTTCGGGGATTTATGAGAGAGGATGAGGCGAATTTTCTTGCATATCTGGCTGGTATGAAATCGGATCAGCCGGATATTAAGTACAGCAGTACTATGCTGGCACTCATTACTGCAGGCAATGCACTTTATGATCAAAGCCCTGATTTATACTTCGAGATCAGAGATCAGTATTCCGAAGGTGTTTTGAAAGATCTGCGGGCGAATTCTGAGTATTGGCAGCAGTATGAGGATACTGCAGTCAGTACCATATCGAATAAAGTAAATGATACTTACTTAAAGGCGAATGCACAAGCCGACGGGGTACAGAGCTACGGAAGAATGCTGGACCTGCTGCTTGCAAAGTATCGGATGGATCATCCGGAAGCAGGGCAAATCATTGCTGAATAAAGATTGAACCGGATCATTTCATATAGATTAACCTGACAACCCCATTGGTTTTCTCCTAATTCAGGGAGAAAATTATGGGGTTGATTTTTTAATTATTTATGTTATAATTATTAAGTAATTGTTAACAGAAGTTAACGATTATCCCAAAAATGTAATATTTAAGGAGAACCTTATGACGATAACCAAGAAACTTCTGCTTACTATGATCACAGCGATGCTGCTTTCTCTCTGCTTCGGAGCAACTGCTTATGCCTCCGAGCTTGAGTCAGCTACCGCTGCTACAGGACAGAGTATCACGGGAGCTACGGACAATAAGATAGAGACGGATGCGGATGCTGCAACCGATGAAGCACCGGGCAAGAACAGAGTGAATAATCCGGCACTTTCCGATGAAGAGATTGAAGCACTCTTATTACAGGATGGATATTACTTGGACGAACAGGGTGAGCTTTGTTACGAGGCTCCGGCGAAGGAAGATACCGCATCTCAGGATGCGGACGAAGATAAATCAGATGAGGATAAGGATACCGACGAACCTCCTGTTTCCGCAAAGGATTTACGTCTGTTAACCTGCCTAATCTATTCAGAGGCCGGAAATCAGAACTATGAGGGCATGCTTGCCGTTGCCAATGTCGTATTGAACAGAGCAAAGAGTGATGCGTACTGGCATGTAAATACAGTAGAAGAGGTTATCTATGACCGGAAGTGGTCGGTACAGTTCGCAGTAACCATAAAGAACTCCAGGACAGGCACAAGCATGTTGGATCGTGCGCTGAAGCTGTATGATACTCGTAAGTTTAGCGGTGCCAACCCCGAAGCTCAGAAAAAAGCATTGAACAGAGCAATCAAGGCAGCAAAGGCAGCCCTAAGAGGCGAGAATAACATCGGAAGTTACCTTTGCTTCAATAATAAGCACAGCGCAAGAAGCATTAAGAGAAGGTATCCTGATTATAAGATCATAGATGATCATATCTTCTACCGCACCAAATAAGATCTATTACATAATAATTAACGAGGCTGTTCATAACTGACAGCCTCATTTTTAATTCATACGAGGCAATTGCATCCTGTGAATGAAAAAGCCTCTCCGAATAGCGAACATAGTTCGCTTTGGGATGACGCAGCTATATTTTCAATTTGTACTTTTAAGTTGTGCCTATCTGTGGTATTATATAACATATATTTTTACATGAAAGCATGAATTTGAGCATATTCTTATTAATATTCAACAATTCGACACACGTCTGTACTATACAACAAATCAGTATTACATTACCAGGAGGTTATTCATGGAGAATAAAGATATGTCAGAACTGAAAGCATTGGAAGCGAGCGATAAACAGACAGTTTCCAAGAATTTTATCGAAATGATTATTGATAAGGACTTAGAGGAGGGCAAGGTTAAGAGCATAGTAACCAGATTCCCGCCCGAACCGAACGGTTACCTTCATATCGGACATGCGAAGTCCATTCTTCTAAACTATGGGT